>JANLRE010000713.1:0-2848 GCA_031368205.1 Fimbriiglobus sp.
CGGAATGGCTGTTGAACCCGGCGACGGCGGGCGACGTGCGAAGCCGTCAACACGCCGTGGCCGATCTGCGGAATCGGCTTGATCTGCGCGAATACTTTGCCACGCTCGTCGTCGATGGGACTGAGGCCGCCGACTTCGCCACACTCGCGGCATGGGGCCAAGAACCGTTGCGGGCAGTGGCCGCATGGCGACGGTGGGGCGTGGTCGTTCTCGGCTGGAGCAACGTCGCGGCACTATTCGGGTGGTTATTTCTAGGCACGACGGGGTTGCCGTTGGTGGTCACCGGGGCGTTGTCGTACTTCACAGTCTGGCCGCTGTTGGCGTGGGCGAAAAAGGTCAACGCCCCGATCGACGCCACCGCGAGCGAGTTACCACTACTCGAAGCGATCTTGACGCGGCTGGAAGCGGAAAAGTTTGACTGCCCACGGTTGCAGGAATTGCAGACCCCGTTAACCCTGGCAACGGCCCGGCCGTCTCAGCAACTACGCGACTTACGCACGCTCGCGGACTGGTACTCGTCCCGTCTCAACCCGCTGTTTTTACCGATCGCGCTGCTACTGTTATGGGACGTGCAGTTCGCGTTGCGGTTTGAAGCGTGGCGCGCACGCTCCGGGCCGTTGGTTGCCAAGTGGCTCCACGCAATCGCCGAACTCGAAGCCCTCAGTAGCCTTGCCGCCTACGCCTTTGAAAACCCCGCCGACCCGTTCCCGAACGTGTTGGAAGCCAGCGAACCGCAGTTCGACGGCCACGCGATCGGACACCCGTTATTAGCCCATGACAAGTCCGTTCGCAACGACGTGCAGTTCGGCGGGTCTACGCGGTTGTTGATGATTAGCGGCTCGAACATGTCCGGCAAAAGTACGATCCTGCGGTCCGTCGGCGTGAACATCGTGCTAGCCCTCGCAGGCGCCCCGGTGCGAGCTACTTCGTTGACGTTATCTCCGATGGCCATCGGCGCCACGATGCGAGTGCAAGACTCTCTGCAAGACGGCAAATCTCGCTTCTTCGCCGAAGTGACCCGCGTTCGCGCAGTCCTGGATCGGGCCAACGGGCCGAAACCGCCGGTCCTGTTTCTGTTCGACGAACTGTTCGCCGGGACCAACTCGGCGGATCGGTTAATCGGCGCCGAAGCGGTGTTGCGGAAGTTGCTGGACTTGGGCGCCGTCGGCTTGGTTACGACGCACGACCTGGCCCTAACCGAAGCCGCCGACCGGCTCGGCAATCGCGTGGTCAACGTCCACTTCGCGGACCAACTGACCCACGGCGAAATGAGCTTCGACTACACCATGCGCCCCGGCATCGTCCCCCACGGCAACGGCATCGCCCTAATGCGCGCCGTGGGGCTGGACGTGTAAAGAAAACTAAAAGCCCACGGACGATCGTCCGTGGGTTTTTGGGTCAATCCACAACGTTGTGGTCAGTCGATGCTCGGGATCACCTTGCCGTCGCTCTTGTGGGCGAGCAGGCCGAGCGTGGTGCCGTCGATTGACGTCCGCAGGGATCGTACACTGCCGTCGCCCAGCACGAAGTTGACGACGCCGGTGTGGTAACTGCCGAACTTGCCACCCGCCGACTCCGTGAGGGTGCGGGCCAAGAGGCGGTTGGCCCCCATCATGCGGAACGAGTAGCCTTTGTCGCCGTTGTACGCGGGACCGTCGCCGCCCGCGACCGTGCCGATCTGGGTGCGGGGAATGTGCTTTTCGCCGATCAACACCGTGTTGCTGGTGCCGTCCGTAATGTCCGCGATGCGGTTGCCAGGGCGGTTCGGTCCGGACGGCGTGGTGGACCAGTCGTTGGCCATCTTGAAGACCCCGTTGCAGCCGCCCAACGGTCCGGAGCTCGGCCACCAGTAGTCGTTGCCGTTGCCGGTTGCGGGGTCACCGGCACACGCGGCGTAGTCGGCGGGCACGCCGTTGGCGGGGGTCGTGGTGTTGTCCATCGTGTCCACGACAACCGGGACGCCCGCACCGGATCGGCGCGACGGGCAGTAGTAGGCTTTGACCGGGGTTTCGCGGGCGACCGCATTCTGGTTGTTGTAGGATCTGGTGAGATTCCATTGCTGGAACAGGTTGTCTTGTTCGATGTACGGCATGATTTGAACGAGCCACGTGTAGCGGTTGTCCAACCGCGTTGTCGGGAACGCCGCTTGAACGTCGTGGTGGTTGTGGCAGGCCAACCCCATTTGCTTCAGGTTGTTGGCGCACTGCATCCGGGCCGCCGCCTCCCGCACCTTTTGTACGGCAGGCAGAAGTAGCCCGATCAGAATCGCAATAATTGCGATCACGACTAACAACTCAATCAACGTGAACCCGCGACGGGTCCGGACGAAACCGGGAGAGCACATGTGACGACCTCGTTTGAGCCAACTAGAAATGAAGAAAATCTTATCGACACCAATCTACCCGTTGGTAAAGTGTGTGTCGAGACATCCTTCACGGTTTCACCTCTTTTCCGGATTCGGGGCTTCACATGGCTCGCTTCAAGGCCGTGCCGTTCGTTTTGTGTGTGGGTCTGCTGTTCGCGCTGGGTTGCGGGAAAGCGGGCTTTCACCCCACGCGAGGCCAGTTTCTCTACGCAGGTGGCGCACCCGTGACCGAACTCGACGGCTTCCAAGTGGTGTTCGAGGGGGCCACCCCCGACGGCAAGCGGTACAGCGCGACCGGCACCATCAATGCACACGGGGAGTTCGAGATGTTCACGGACAAGCCCGGCGACGGCGCACCCGGCGGCACCTGCAAAGTGCTGATCGAGCCGAAGATGATCGACTCCGAGCGCGAAGCCCCGTACCCCCTCGACCGGAAGTACCGCAGCTTCGACACGTCCGAACTGACGGTGGAAGTCAAAGAAG
>JANLRE010000728.1:0-1886 GCA_031368205.1 Fimbriiglobus sp.
GGCGATGGCCGCCCCGACCTGATCGTCGCGGCTGGCATCGGTGGTGGCCCACGGGTCAGCATCATCGACGGCAACTCAGTCCTGAGCAACACCCCACGCAACCTGACCGCCGACTTCTTCGCCTTTGACCCAACGCTACGAAACGGCGTCTACGTGACCGTCGGCGACCTGAACAACGATGGCTTCGGCGACCTGATCTTCGGCGCCGGCCCCGGTGGTGGCCCACGTGTTCGCGCACTAAGCGGTCAAGCGTTAATCACTTCCGGCCTGCAAACCCCGTTGGGTGATGTCTTCGTCGGCGACGTGAACCAACGCGGTGGCGTGCGCGTGACGGCGAAAGATTTGAACGGCGACGGGCAAATCGAGATCGTCACCGGCAGCGGCACCGGCAACCAGGTCCAAGTGTTAAACGCCAACGGCCTGACACCCGCCGGTTCACTGGCACCATTTGGTGTGAATGAACTGGATGGGATTTACGTGGGGTAAAGTAGCCCCAAAGCCCATGAACGATCGTTCATGGGCTTTCTTGCACTTCCCAGTACCCCGGCACCGGCGCAGTCAAAACCAACTCCACTTTTGTAAACGGGTGCATCACAGTCAACTGCCGCGCGTGAAGCGCAATCACCCGATCGCGCACTTCACTGGCTTCGGGGCCAAACGGCACACTACTTCCATATTGCGAATCGCCCAACACCGGGTGCCCACGCCACGCGGACTGAACCCGGAGTTGGTGCATCCGCCCCGTGATGGGTGTCAATTCGAGTAGCGTCCCCGCCGATACTTTTTGCAGCACGCGGTATTCCAGCTTCGCTAACTTCGCGCCGGGTTCATCGGGCTTGGCTTGAACAACCCGTGCTTCGTCCGGCACCTTGCGTAGCCAATCGTCCCACGCCCCGGACTCTGGGGAAACATCCCCCGCCACGATTGCCCAGTACACTTTGCGAACCGTGCGTTGTTCAAATTGCGACTGCATCCGTTGCGCCGCTTTGGTGTTTCGCGCGAACAGCACGACGCCTGAAACGGGCCGGTCCAACCGATGGGGCACGCCCAGATAAACCCCGGCGGGCTTCGCGTACTTCACCTTGATGTAGTCTTTGACCCACGCCTCCAGGCATGGGATTCCCTCCGGCGCCTGCGTCAACAGGGGCGCCGGTTTATTCACCACGATGAGGTGGTGATCTTCAAACAGAATGCACGCAGGATCGAGTGACATGAGGTTCCAGAAGGGTTCAACTGTCGAAGTACATTGCGAACTCGTAGGGGTGGGGCCGCATTCGGATGGCGTCCACTTCTTGGGTGCGTTTGTAGTGAATCCACGTATCGATCACGTCTTCGGTGAACACTTCGCCTTGCAGTAGAAACTCGTGGTCCTGTTCCAGTGCGGTCAGCGCTTCCGCGAGCGTGGCGGGTGGTGCGGGAACATCTTGCAGTTCTTCGGCGGGGAGATCATAGATGTCTTTATCCAGTGGCGGGCCGGGGTGAATTTTGTTGTTCACGCCGTCCAACATCGCCATCAGCATCGCACTGAATGCGAGGTACGGGTTGGCCGCGCCGTCTGGCAGACGATATTCGAGTCGCCGCGATTTGGCGCGGGACGAATACACCGGAATGCGAATCGCGGCGGAGCGGTTGCGGTGGCTATAGGCGAGCCGCGTCGGGGCTTCAAAACCGGGGACTAGGCGCTTGTAACTGTTCGTCGTCGGGTTGGTGATGGCGCATAATGCACGGGCGTGTTTCAACAGCCCACCGATGGCGTACTCGGCCACTTCGGATAAGCCCGTCGAACCGGTGCCGGCGAACAAGTTGGTGCCGTTCTTCCACAGTGACGTGTGAACATGCATCCCGCTACCGTACTCCTCGAACAGCGGCTTCGGCATGAACGTCGC
>JANLRE010000740.1:0-9652 GCA_031368205.1 Fimbriiglobus sp.
CACTAGAACACCTGGACTCAATCGAACAACACGCAACCCGACTGAACACACCGCTAGGTTTTTTTTGTAGCGACCTTGCGTAGTTTGACGGCCGCGCTCTCAATTCGTGAAAAAATGCGTTCCACCGCCGCCACGATCCGCCGTTGCTCCGCCAGCGGCGGAAGGGGCAGTTCAACACCATGCAGGAACTCTGCTGGAACCCGCTTCTGACCAAATGTGCCGGCCATCTCGTTTTCTGGACACGACATCGGTTGCAAAGGGCGCGCAGGTGTTCGTCGCACCGACCGTGCAGCCGGTGCGACACTCACTGAATTTGGATGCCTATGGGTTCACGAGAACGACGACCCGACCGACAACGCTCCGGGTTAGTCGCTTCGGTTGGTGTTTTCGGATGATTGGTCGGTACCGGGGAATTCTTATCGGAAGTTTCGGGCGGTGTTGCGCGGCGCCGTGAGATATTGTTAAACTGTACCAGTCGTGACTGACATACCCCCTGAATCGTTTTCCCGGTTGTGGACCGAATTGCTATGGCAGTACCTGCGTCAACCGTTGAACTGTTGGACCTTGTTCGGAAAAGTGGCATCTGCCCGGCAGACGCCTTGGACCAACAACTCCAACAAAGCCCCGAACTCTCCGAAGACCCGATGCAGACGGCGGCGCTTCTAGTCAAACGCGGCGTGCTCACGGCATTTCAGGCGAAACTGTTACTGTCCGGGCGGTACCGGGGCTTTCGACTCGGCTCGTATGTCATCCGGGATCAAATCGGCCAGGGCGGCATGGGGGCGGTTTATCTGGCCGAACACGAGACTCTGCGGCGGCGTGTTGCGATTAAAGTGCTGTCCCCAAATGATGGCATGAACAAAGTGGCCGTCGAACGGTTCCTGCGGGAAGCCCGCGCTGCTGCTGCACTCGATCACCCCAACATCGTGCGGATTTTTGATGTCGCCCAACAGGGGGACATGTACTTTCTCGTGATGGAATACGTCGAAGGCCAGACGTTGGACCAAATCGTCGATCGCAGCGGGCCGATGGCCTGTGGTCGCGCCGTCGAACACGTCCTTCAAGCCGCAGCGGGTTTGCAACATGCTTACGAAAAAGGCTTTGTTCACCGCGACATCAAGCCGGGCAACTTGATCCTGGCGAAAGACGGCACGGTGAAAATTCTCGACATGGGGCTGGCGCGGTCGTTCGAGTTAAACGACAAGCTGACTGAAATTCTGGACAAAGGCGCCGTCGTCGGCACGGCGGATTACATCTCCCCGGAACAAGCGATGAACAGCCCGGATTTGGACATCCGCGCGGATATTTACAGCCTCGGTGCGACGTTCTTCACGCTCGTGACCGGGAAGCCGCCGTTTGAAGGCAACACGACGCAGAAGCTCCTGCAACACCAGATGAAGGAACCGCCGTCGCTGGACACCATCGACCGCACCTTCCCGCCGGGTTTAGCCGATGTCGTCGTGAAGATGCTGCGAAAAAAACCGGCCGATCGGTTCCAAACGCCCGGCGAAGTGATTGCCGCCCTCGGCCCGTGGCTGCCCAACAACGCCCGCGTCGTGGCAACCCTTTCGCGGAGCAACCTTGGCAAATCCAGCGACTTGCAAAACACCCTCAACGAAGTGGTCAGCGGTCGGACGAAGCGGATTTCGGACGCCGCGACCGCAACATTGAATGCGAACAAATCGCGCTCGAAGTTGCGGTACGTTCTCATCGGACTCTTCGCACTACTCATGGTCGCCAGTGGCATCGCTGCAGCGGTGTTCACAAGCGGCGGCTCGGGCGATGTCGCGGTTACGCCAATCCAGAAAGGGCCAGACAAGGCGGCCCCGACCGTTGCCTCACCCACGGGCAACAAGACTGCCCTCACCGCACCGACGACGGCCAAAACGGGCGATCCCAAAGTCACCAAAACACCACCGCCGAAGCCCCGCACCGGACCCGTGATTGCGTTGGGCACCACACTCTATGAACTCGACTTAACGGGCGTGAAGCCCTACTCCGAACGGGCGCGGATGGTCGCCTCGGATCCGGCGAAACCCGATGCGAAAAAGTGGACCACCCAGAGCAAAACCGGCGACGGGAAGCTCCCGGCCGGCTGGCGGTCCCAGTCGTGGAGTGCAGATTCGGAAGTCGAATTTTCGATCGCGGAAACCAAGGGCAGCCTGAGCATCAACATGGCCACGCTCACCGGGCCGGCCTCGGCGATGCTGCTCAGTCCGGACCTGCAATTCAACCAGCCCAAGTGCAAGGTCCGCGTCGAATACCTGACCGTCGTGGCCGGGGCGGGCATCGTGGTCAAGTTCCGGCCCACGAAACCGAGCCAACAACCGGCGTTTGAAGTCATCAAGTTACCCGTGACCAACGGCGAATGGAAAACCCAGGAAATTGAACTCGACCTGAAGGGCGCGACCGGCGGGTTTGTGGAGTTTCATAACTACACGCAGGCGAATCACCCGATTTCGATCCGTGCCCTCACCGTGTCCGAAGAGCCGCCGACACAGACGGCGTTGATGAGACTCGACCTCAGCACGCAAGAGCCGTTCACGATGAAAGTCGTGACTCAAGATGTCGGGACGACTCGCAAGATGAACATCATCGAAGAAACCGGCACCGGCAAACTCCCGTCGATGTGGTACCGCTGGGTCGATAAAAACGACACGGTTTGTGAATACTTCGCCGAGGGTGCTGAGGGTCGCATGGCACTCGGCACGCGGATTCTCTCCGGCGGCGGTGGGATGTTGTTGAACTCACAGGAGTTCAAACCGACCACCGGGAAAGCGTTGGCCCGCATCGTGTATCGCACCGGGAGCGAAACTGCCGCAGTCAGCGTCCGCCTGCGGCAAACGTTCGGCGGCAACCGCACATACGAGGTTCTCGCGCTACCCCCGACCACAAACGGGTACCGACAAGTCCTTGTTCCCATCGACATGCAAGGAGCGACTTCGGGATTGCTGGAGTTTTATTCCACGACATCCGGCGAAGAAGGTTCCCTTCGGTTACGGGAAGTCCTCGTGACCGAAGCGCAGTGATGCTGACGCTATTTGAAGAATCTGGCTCCCTCTCCGCTTGCGGGGAGGGCTGGGGTGGGGTTGAACCAGCCACCCAATTCGGCAGGGCGTCCAACAGACCCCCCTCAGTCCCCCCGCACGCGGGGGGAAGGACGAACGGAAAACGCCGCCCGAGAATCGGGCGGCGTTTTCCGTTCGTCGATTCCCGCGCCACCGGCGTTTCACAATCGTAAGGCCACCCACCGGGACACCATGCCGAGTCCGCTTCCCGAACCTGATGCTGACGTGATCCGTCGCTGGCGAAGTGGTGACCGGGCGGCGTTCGAGCAGTTGGTCGGCGCGTGGCAAACCCGCATCGGGCGGTTCCTGATGCGGTTGACGCAATGCCCGGAAACGGCGAACGATTTGACGCAAGAGGTGTTTCTGCGAGTGTATGTTTCAGCCCATAAGTACCGTGAAACCGGGCAGTTTTCGACGTGGTTGTTTCAGATTGCCCTGAACTTGGCCCGCGATGCGGCCCGGAAGCAAACACGACACCCGACCCAGCCGTTGCCCAATACGGAGCCACCGGGCGGTGAGAGTCCTGGCGAAACGACCGTGTTGCAACATGAACTGAGTACGGCGGTGAAAGCCGCCCTCGCGGAGTTGTCGCAACCGCTGCAAGAAGTCGTGGTGTTGCGACATTACGAAGACATGGGGTTTGAAGAAATGGCTCGACTGCTGAACACCCCGGCCAGCACGTTGAAGTCGCGGTTCACCGTGGCCATGCGGCAACTGCACGAACGCCTCAGCACCCTGGGCTTTGGTCCCGAATCATCAAGGGAGGAAACGGTATGACCGATGACGAAGTCGAACAAGAGATGCTGGATACTGACGAGTTGCGGCACGTCCGGATGTTGCTAAACACGATCGCCACGCCCTCGCCGAAGCCCGTTGATGTCGCGGCGATCTACTGTGCCGCACTCGAACGCCACGTCCGCAGTAGTCGCCGGTGGAAGCGGGTTGCGGCAGTCGGCGCGACGCTTGCGGCCAGCCTGTTGTTCTTCGCACTGCTGCCGAAATTGGAAGTCCGCGCGGATGCCAACGAGTTCACCGTTCGTTGGGGATCAGCCGCACCGATCCCGGTTGCAACTCCGCCGTTGTTACCGCAGCCGGATCACGAGTTGCACCAACTTGCGGCGAACCAGCAACGGGAATTGAAGACGCTGAAAGAACTTCTGCTAACGCTCGCCACGGATGTCGAGGAGCGTGACACACGCCAACAGGAACAACTGACGGCGGTACTACGCAGCTTCCGGAAGTTTGAACGGTATACCCAAGAGCAGTTCGCCGAGACCGACAAAACCCAACAAGTTTTCTACACCGCCATTTTCGACAAACCCCGAACGACTGACGGAGCGAAACCATGAACCGATGCGTGCTTGCTGTGATAGCGCTGAGTCTCTGCTTGCTGCCACTCCGGGCGCAGGAAGCGAAAGAGTCCACCGAGCGGACCGAAGACATCGAAGTGCTGCGGCGGATTCTGAACATGTCACTGGGGATCAGCCCTAAACCCGCCCCGGCATCAGTGACGTTCTTCAATGTGGGGTCTAAGACCGAAAGCCACGGCGGAACTGTGACGGTTAACCCGAACCTGCGAACGACTGAGTTCATAGCACGACCCGTCATCGCACCCTTAGACGGTATCTACTTAAAGGGACATGGCGTTGTCTACACTATGAAAATCCCCGTAGGTGCAACGAGTTCCCTTGTCATGGGGAAAGAATTTGGCCTTTCTGAAACCTGCGCCAAGTGTCACAGCCTGGACGTGGTTCCAAAGGCCGCCGTTGAAACTGTACTCAATTTGAAAGAGAGTAATAAGCCGTACATCGAATGGCTCCGCACTCAAGACGAACTGCGAGGTAGGGACACTGGCTATACTCCTACGTTAGCCACCGATGTCCCGATTTGTGAACCCGGAAAGATAACCGCACGGGTCACCGAAAAGCTGTTCCACAATCAGCACCACGTTCGCCACGTCCCCGAGGGCGAAAGTTTTAGTATCGTCGTGACTTATGAAGGATACCCAGGGTTAGCACGGAACCGAGTCACAACGACTGCCGCCGATGCGAAAGATAGCTCGGCGGAAATTGTTGACGGGGGATTGCATGTGGCCGAAGCGCAACAAATCCGCTTGGGTGACTTGCATCTCAAGAACAAGAATTACGATGAGGCGTTTCAAGCCTACAGTTCTGGCTTAAGGCGATTCACCAAGCCGAAGATTGTTATCGATCTCGGAGCGGCAAGTCGCTCGATGACAGTAGAAGAAAATATGGCTTACGAACAAAAAATGCAGAAGATGCTTAGCGCGGCGTTTCTTTCGCAGGCCGAAGCATGTGCCAAAATGAAGCTCGATGTATCTTGGGCCACCAAGTACCACAAAAATGCTCAGGATCAGATCGATTCCAAACTGATTTTCGCAACCGAGATGTCTCAACAATTAACGATCACCATTCAACCTGTCATATTTTCTCCGAATGGCGGCACCGGGATCGCGGTACCGACTAAGTTGGTGCTGAGCTTCAAGCGGTCCGACGTGACCAATAGCTTGGTGGATTTCAAGAAGATCGTGCAGGTGGAAACCATCGGGTTCCCGCCCGCCGATCCGAAACCCACGCCGGCGAAGAAGTAATTACGCCATCTGCAACTTCGGTTGGGAACTCGCCACCCGGCGAGTTCCCAACCGGGGCGGGTACATCATCAACCCCTGAACCACGATGGCGAACATGGCGATGTACAGCGTCGTGAAGAAACCTTCCGGCGGGCGGCCGTCGGTGAAGTATTGATCGACGAACAGCAAGTTGTGCAGCACCCGGCCCATGAAGGTTTCGCTGCTGTTAAATGCTTGGCCGGCCAGTTCCCGCAGTTGTTCTTCCCAAATCGTCAGCGGGCAACGCCAGCCCATCACGGCTTCCAACGCCACGATGCCGATGGCCAGTAAGTGCGTTAGCCGGAACCAGCGGTTGCGGCCCCAGTCCCAGCGGAACGTCCCCGCAATCAGAATCAGCAGTTGCCCGAGAACCACGTAAGCGACGTAAAGGACGTGCAGTGCCACGACCCCGTCGGCGAGAGTGCCGTACATGAGCTTGCCCCAAATTCGAGTCACGGAATGCGAAGGAAGTATTGACGACCTGTCTGGATATTCGATCCCGATGGGCCGGCATTTATTCCCGATCCGCGAAAACCCCGCGCCGTAACGGCAGTCAGCCGGGACCACGATGGGCCCGGCTGTCATGCGTGTGCTTGTCATTCCGCGACTGTTACCGTGCGGCGGGTTCTTGATATTGCACGTTCACGATCGCTGAATCCGGGGTTGTTGGCACGCCGGTATCGAGGCTGGTCAAGAACTGCTGGGCGACTTGGTAGTTCGGGTCGAGTTGCATGGCCATTTGAATCTGTTGGCGGCCTTCGGGAACGCGGTTGGTATCGACGAGCAATCGGCCCAGGTTGTACCGCGCTTCGGCCTGCGTCATCACGTTACTTTGCACGAGCGTTTGGAACGCCGTGTCCCACTGGTTTTGTTGGGCCTGACAAAAGGCCATTGTCTTGACGTAAACCCGGTTCTGGGGGTCGAGTCGAAGCGCCGCTTGGCAGGCTTCAATGCCCGCTGCCGAGTCGCCGAACTTGTAGTTCACCGCAGCGAGGCGGTGGTGGAGGTCGTGGTCATTCGGGTAGTGCTGAATGGCCGTGCGGAGCGTGGCCACAGTGTTGGCCTTGTCACCCAGCGTGTAGTAAAGCGCAGAAAGGTTGTTGAGCGCTTCCTTGTTCTTCGGATCCTGCTTCAACGCCCGAACGTACCGTTGCCGGGCGGAGTCGAGGAACTGATCCCGCTCGACGGCGTTTTGTTTCATGGAGGCGGCGTCGAACTCGGCGTTGGCGAATTCCACTTCCGCGTCCGGCTTCCAGTCTTGGCCCGCTTTGCGCGGGGTTTTCACGACCAGGGGTTCGGACTGCCGGGGCGCTTCCGGGAACTTTTTGGAACTGCCGAAGACTTGCGAAATCATCGACTGCCGACCTTGGGAGTTCGGCACGTCGGTGTTGGGGAGTTTGTCCGTGCGGCTGGTCTGACAGCCCGCTGTCGTGGCCAACGTTGTTGTGGCCAGGGCGCCCAAACACAACCACCGTTTCAGTTGCCCAGCCATACGTCAGCCTCCCGGTTTGGGCGGCTGCGCACTTCAGTCCAAGTTTATTGAAACTCGGCGATGAAGCTGGCCGACGCCTCGATCATCAGTTCCCGCGAAAGATGCACGGGTTGCCGTTTGTATCGACAGATCGACTGCACAATTTCCAACAAATCGCGACAATCGCTGGCGCGGGGGGTTCGGCCACGGGTGTAGTAGCGTTCGTACAGGAAGTCCACCGCGCCCAAATCGAAGTTCATGCCGAGGCGCTTGCAGTTGGACGCGAAAATCTTTTCGTACACCTCGCGTTGCGGCGCGTGAATCTGGACCTTGTGGCGAATCCGCCGCAAGAACGCATCATCGACCAACTGCTTCGGGTCCAGGTTGGTGCTGAAGATGATGAGTTGCTCGAACGGCACCTGAAACTTTTTGCCGCTCGCCACCGTCAGGAAGTCGTGGCGGTCTTCGAGCGGTAGAATCCAGCGGTTGAGCAGTTCCTTCGGCGTGCAAAGTTGCCGCCCGAAGTCGTCGATGAGGAACACGCCGCCGTTGGCCTTGAAGTGAATCGGCGCCTGGTAGAACTTGGCCTCGACGTTGTACTTCAGGTCCAGCATTTCCAGGTTGAGTTCCCCGCCGGTGATGATGACCGGGCGGCGAATCTTCACCCACCGTTGGTCCGTACTCCCGCTGCTGAGCAACCGTCGCACCGTCGCATCGGCCTCGTCACCGAACTCCGTCGGGGTGTCATCAACGATGTGCAACGACGGGTCGAACACCGTCACGATGTTGCCGTCCGCCATGAACGCATGGGGAACGTAGATCGACCCGCCCGCCGTGTTCATGAAGTCGCCGATGGCCCGTGCCATTGCGGTCTTGCCGTTGCCGGGGGGGCCGTAGATGAAGACGGATCGACCGCTGATGATCGCCGGCCCGAGGGCCAGGAACATGTCTTCTTTCAGCACGAGGTGGCTAAAGGGCGCCCGGAGGGATTCCGGGTAGCACTGCAAACCTGTCACGGTTTGGCGGTAGCATTGCTCGACGTAATCTTCCAGCGGCACCGGGGCCGGGCCGATGTAGGCGCACTGCTTCATGCACGATTCCGCCCGCTTTCGCCCCAGTTCCGTCAAGCTAAAGCGGTAGCTCACCTCGCCGACGAGATCGCCGCCATCGACTTGGATGCACTTTTCATCCTTCAAAAACCGCAGCGCGTCCCGAATCACTTTGAACGGCAAGCAGAGAAACTGCGCCATGTCGCGGCCGAGTTGTGGGCCGCGAACGTAAAGGGTCCGCATCAGTTGATCGCTGAGAAACGACGGGGACAGCCCCGCTTCCTTCGGGGTCTCCGGCGACGTGGGGGCCTCGGGTGCGGGGTTACCTTCCCAATCAACGATCATCTGCTGGCGGGATTGCGGGCCCATAGTGATGAATCCTCAGAAGTAGAATGCAATGGGCTACGACGAACTTCAACAGGACAACAATAAGTCACTCTCGGGCCAAAAGCCGGAGAAACGGTGCCGGGCGTCACAAAAGTTGGTGGGAAATTTGTTCCCGTTTGCAGCAGACGGGTTTTCGACCCCAACGGGGTTGTTCCCTTAGCCCAGGGTTGCGGGCCGAAGGTCCGTTACCCTGGGAGGCTTCCACCCCTGGGCGCGATCTTCCGCCCTGGGAAGCTTCCACCCCCAGGAAGTCGGCTGGTGTTGGGTGCGGGTTCCCAGGGTAGCGGACCTTCGGTCCACAACCCTGGGCTAATTGAACGACCCCCTTGGGGTCGAAAACGAAGAGGAATCAACAAACCGGACGCGCACCGCCGAACCGGCTCACTTCTTTCCCTTCGCCCTGGTGATGATGAAAATCGCCACGGCGGCTAGCCCCAGTGCCATCAGCACGATGCCGTTTTGCTGTTTGACGGCCTGGGTCCAAAAGTCCACGAAGGCGTTCCAATAACCGGATTGGGCGAAAAGTGTGGTGCTGGGGTGCATGATGGTGATCCCTAGTGAATGCGATCCGAAATCCTACTAACACTGTGGCACAAAAAAACGCACGAGGCGCTGAGCCTTGTCGGCCCGTTGCCTCGTGCGTGGGGGGTAGTCCCGACTCAGAGCTTACTGGCGGTTACCGCCTTGATTGCCACCTTGGCTCCCGCCCTGGTTTCCGCCTTGGCTCCCACCTGGGTTAGCTCCCGGCGCTTGCGGCGTGATGTTCGCGGTTGGGGTTTGGCCACCGGCACCTTGGTTACTTAAACCCGTGCCCCCCACCAAGCCCCCTTGGAAGAAGGATTGGTACCCACGAACCGCTGCGGCCGGCCCGGCAACTGGCATCGTTTGATTTGCGGGGTCGATGACCGCCACATCAAAGGTCAGGTTGCGGCCACTGGTCGAAGCATTCATGTACGTCTGAATCGCTTGGATTCGCTTGGCGTCCAACTCGGAGCGGGTGCGGACGTAGTCGTCCGGTTTCGCGGCGTCGTAGTTGATGTCGCGGGTC
>JANLRE010000751.1:0-4969 GCA_031368205.1 Fimbriiglobus sp.
CACTCAGCCCAGGGTGAGCCGCTTCGGCGTAACCCTGGGTTCCCGGATCGCTATTCCTAGCAGTCTGAAGGACTGCGAGCCGAGAGCCGGGAACGATGGCTGTCAGCCCTTCAGGCTGAGTTTTTTTCCGGTTCCTACCCAGGGCGTCGTCGCCAAGCCTCCTCGCCCTGGGCTGAGTGCTCCCAGGCTTTCAGCCTGAAGACAAAGAATGCCAGTGCAGGGAACAAATTTTTCACCAACTCACGTGACCCTCGCGCGTGGTCCATCGTGGTTGGCACTTGTGACCGTCTTCTGACCGCAGTAAGCTCATAGCGTCCGCGTCATCCTCTGAGAAAGCATCATGCGACTGGCGATTTTCAGCCTGTGGGTTGTGGTGGGCGTTGTCACCCCGGCACTTGGTCAGACGCCGACGACACAGGCGCCGACCCCTGTCGAGAAAGCGGAGATTCAAGCTGCAGTTGAACGACTGGGTTCGGACGATTTTCGCGTCCGCGAACGCGCCGGTGAATTGCTGGCGAAAGTCGGCGATCGGGCGTTGCCGTTGCTCAAAGCCGCGTTGCAAACCAGCGACGATCCGGAAGTGACCCGCCGCTTACAGGTTCTCACGAAGCAGTTCGAGATCGATCGCCTCACCAAGCCGCGTCGGGTGACGGTGAGTGCGAAAAACCGGCCTGTTAAAGAAGTCCTTGCGGAACTCGCCACCCAAACCGGGTACAAGATTCGTGTCGAGAACGTGACCGAACGGATGCCGATTACATTCGAGTGTCAGGAGATGCCCATCTTGGAAGCGGTCGATCAAGTCTGCGAGCGGGCGGGGGTTGTTTCCAATATCGACGACAACGACGGCGCGATCGTGATTTCGATTGGGGATAGCAGCAATCCGTACACGATGTATACCGGCCCGTTCCGCATCGTGGCGACCAATGTGAACGCGAATCGTAGCCTCCAACTCTCGGGCCTGCCGCGTCGGTCACCGTTGCCACCACAACCGGAGTTCCTCAACATCAGTTTCATGGTGCAATCGGAACCCAAAACGCCGCTGTTGAATGTCGGCCAACCGATTGTCACCAAAGCGATCGACGACAAAGGGAACTCATTGATCGTGGCGGAATCCGCCAATGAACTAGCCATCGGAAGTGCGGGAGCGAATCGGTGCTACTCGCTGGGGTTCAATTGTGCAGTCAACCACCCGGCTCGACAGGCGACAACGATCAAGGAGTTGCGGGCCAAAGTCGCGGTTGAAGTCCTGGCTGAAAACCGCATTGATCTTGTCATCGAAAACATCCAAGCGGCCAACGGCAAGAAGTTCGTTGGCCGCTCCTTGACCATCGAAGTCGGCAAGATGACCACCCAAAACAACGAGGTCAAACTCGCGCTCACGGTCCGGCGTAACAACGGGAATCCCGATGATTACAGTTGGCTCAACGGGTTGCATCAACGCCTCGAATTGCTCGACACGAACGGGGTCAAGTACCAATCCCTCGGCCTCGAAATCCAGAGCAACGGCCCGAACGTCACGACGTTTCAAATGCAGTTCATTAAGCCGCCCAACCGCAAAATTGGCAAGCCCAGCCAACTCCACTGCATCGAGTGGGTTCCACTATCCCGCGAAATCGAATTCACTTTCAAGGACATCCCGTTGCCGTGAACCGGATCGGTTCCTACTGTCGGTTCCCACTGAGGGAACCTCACTTCTACGTAGGCATTAATTGGTTCGTCATTTCAGTTCAGACAAAAATCAGCTTATTGTCAGATTGAAGCGGTGTTAACGTTTCTCACCCTCTCAACACTGCAATGTTAACGGGTCGTTACGTCGCACTGCCAAATATTGGAATTCGTGTTTTTTATGCTCAACTTGCAGTAACAAGAACCGCCGCCACGGTGTCAGATGTGTATGCGGGGTTGATGAAATTGGTTGTCAACCCCGTCCCACCACCACGGCAGAAATCGAGTTCGAGTGACCATGAGTCGTTACTCACCCCTCGGTTGATTCTCGAACTGGACTGCCTTGGGCCACATTTTTTCAGGGGATTGGTCATGTTGAAAGCGAAGATTGCACGATTATTGACCACGGCAGCCTTGGGGATTTTCGCCCTGATGGCGACGCACACAAACGCTCAGGCTGGGTTCATCACCGGCGTGACCGGGGGGCTGACCCTCGTTGGCAACCCGTCCGGTCTGGACCTCAACGATGGCATGACGCTGCGGGCCATCGCGTTCGACGAAAAGATGGGGGTAGCCGGCGGAGGCGTCAACGTGGACACCCTGGTCAACACTCTGCCGAGCGGGTTCACCGATGGCAAAGGTGGTTCGGGCGGTATGCTTCCTATTGGAAACTACGATAGCGCGTTCGTCCACTTCGACATCAACAACACCTCATTGTCGGCGACGATCACCTTCAGCACCGCGATCACCGGGCTGATTTACTCACGAAATGACCTGGACCCGACGGACCCAACCTTTGGCCACGGCTTGGTTACTTACCCAACTGGCTCGGGGGCTGGCAACCGTCAACTGGAGGGGAACGACACCGTGTTCATTAGTGCCGACCGGAAGACGCTAACCCTGAACTGGACCGTGGGCACCCAGCTCGACCAACTGCGGGTCATCACGGCTCCGGCGAACGCAGTACCTGTCCCCGCCGGGATGTTGCTGGCCCTGACGGGCTTGCCGATGGTGGGCGCCGTCGGTTGGTTCCGGCGCCGGGTTAGTGCCTCTGCGTAAGTGTTGCAAGGCAAACCGGGCGCCGGGTTCTCGGTTTGTCCCTTGCCTTCCCGCACCGGACCGCTACACTGCTGGAATCTGTAAAGTGTCAAAACGTCCGTTGGCAGGAGTGTGACAGCGGCGGAGGACAGAGTTCACGGACACAATGGGTTTGGAACGGGTGAGGAACGGCACGATGGCGATTACGAAGGACCGGAAGACTGAGCTAATCCAGACATTCAAGCGGGCGGATAACGATACCGGCTCGCCTGAGGTTCAGATTGCGCTGCTCACGAATCGGATCATTTATATGACCGACCACATGCGTACGCACAAAAAAGACTTCTCGAGCCGGCGCGGCCTGCTCAAGATGGTCAGCCAGCGGTCCGACTTGCTGAAGTACCTCCGGGAAACTGACCGGGAGCGGTACTTGACAGTCATCCAAAAGCTCGGCCTGCGGAAGTAATTTCCGGCTGACTTTAGGCACGATCAAACCATCGCAACGCTGGGTTGGTATCCCAACTCGGCGTTCTGACTGTTCCTGGGTTACGTCTGTGCATTTCGTCATTGTTGTGGTGACGGATGATTGACAGGTGAACCGAACTGACAGGATGTCGGCCCTTAAGTTGAGTAGTTGAGTCGGCAGGATTTCTTGCCCCCATACGCAACGGTCTTGAACTCCCTTCTCTGATTGGTTTGTCGCACCTTGTCGCACCTGTCTCATGCGAAAGGGTTACCCACAGTGGCAGTTACTCGCGTCGAATGTCAAATCGGTCACGTCCCGCTCATTCTCGAAACCGGCAAACTCGCCAAGCAAGCCCACGGGGCGGTGACGGTTCAGTACGGCGAAACCGTTGTTTTGGTTGCGGCGGTCGAGGGGAACGCAATCCCTGGCCGCGACTTCTTCCCCCTCACGGCGGACTACCGGGAAAAAGTGTACGCGGCGGGTAAGTTCCCCGGCGGGTTCATCAAGCGTGAAACCCGGCCCAGTACGAAAGAAACACTAACGTCACGCCTCATCGACCGACCCATCCGCCCGCTGTTCCCCGTCGGTTATGTCAACGAAGTTCAAGTCCAGGCAATGGTCCTCTCGTTTGACAAGGAAAACGACCCGGACGTGCTCGCCATCATCGGCGCCAGTGCCAGCCTGCACATTTCGCCGATCCCGTTCACCAAGCCGATCGGTGCGGTGCGTGTCGGTCGGGTGGACGGCCAATTCGTGGTGTTGCCGACGCACACCCAAATGGAAGAAAGCGACCTCGATCTTATCGTCGCGGCCACCCGTGATGCTGTGTGCATGATCGAAGGCTTTGCCCGCGAACTCCCCGAAGATGTCGTGGCCGATGCCGTGGCGTTCGCCCACCATCAGATCCTCATCATCATTGACGCCATTGAAGAACTTCGCACCAAGTGCGGGCTGGGCGAGAAGAAACTGCCGCCCAATCCCGAACCTGATCCGATCATCGACGAACTGCACAAGAAGTACGGCGAAGAGTTTCGCAAGCGCTACGTCACCGAAGGCAAACTCGCCCGCTACGCCGCGCTGAACGAACTCAAGGACCACATCAAGAAAGACTACGCGGTGCCCGAAGGCCAAACGCCGAAGGCTACGCCGGAGCAAATCTCGGCGGCGTTCTCGACGCTGAAAGAACGCATCTTCCAAGAAATCACCATGACCGGCACCCGCATCGACGGCCGCCCGCTCGACTTGGTCCGGCCGATTTCGTGCGACGTGAACTTGTTGCCCCGCACCCACGGCTCGGCGGTGTTCCAACGCGGCGAAACCCAAGCCCTCGTCGTCGTCACGCTCGGGACCGGGCAGGACGAACAAAAGGTCGATGGCCTACAAGACGAGTTCGCCAAGAAGTTCATGCTCGATTACAACTTCCCGTCGTTCAGCGTCGGCGAGTGCAAGCCGATCCGTGGCCCCGGTCGCCGCGAAATTGGCCACGGCATGTTGGCCGAACGGTCGCTGAAAGCCGTCATCCCGCCCGCCAACAAGTTCCCGTACACGATCCGCCTCGTCTCCGAAATTCTGGAATCGAACGGCTCGTCCAGCATGGCCTCCGTGTGCGGCGGGACGCTCGCCCTCATGGACGCGGGCGTGCCGATCAAGCAACCCGTGGCGGGCATCAGCATCGGCCTCGTGACCAAGGGCGACAGTTACGTGTTGCTCACCGACATCCAGGGCGACGAAGATCATTACGGCGACATGGACTTCAAAGTCGCCGGGACGCAAAAAGGCATCACCGGGCTTCAGCTCGAC
>JANLRE010000760.1:0-1702 GCA_031368205.1 Fimbriiglobus sp.
CACCATCGCGCCCAATTTCGGCGGCGGCTTCGGCAGCGGCTTCCGCACCACCACCAGGTACACCGCCTTCCATTCGGCCTCCGTTAACACCGTCTCGCACGGCAACGCCGGACACGCCCGACCCAACATCGTCAACTGCAACACCCGCCACGCCACGATCTGGTACACCGTCAACGCATTCCCGAACCGCGCCGCCGTTTCGAGTTGCAACTTCTCCACGCCGCAGCCGCTTTTCAACACCCGAAAGTACACCTCGATCTGCCACCGATGCGGATACAACTCCAACACCCGTTCCGCGTCGGCCCGGGTCGTCGCCGCCACGTCCGTCACCCGCAACCATTCGATGGCCTCCTCGCCCGCCGGCGGATTCACCTCCCGCGCCAGCACTACCGTCACCGTCACCGGCGGCAATTCCCCCTCCACACGCCACGGCGACTTCAGCGTCCGAGTTGTCGCTTGAATCGTCAACACCGCGTCGCGTTCACGCCGCGACGTCCGACGCTTCCGCGTCTCCGACGGCTTCGCCTGCCGCCCGCAGACACGCACAACCCGCGTCCCCAACACGGCCGTTGCGGCCACGGATGCCCACAAGTACTGGCGGCCGTCACCCGCCAACCGGCGGTCCTGACACGCCCGCACGATGAACTTCGCGGCATGACCCTGGGCCTGCGCTTCGACGAACAATTCGTACACGTCCGCTTCGCGATCCGACACGCTAATCACGTCCACACCCGGCAACGATCGGGCCGCCGCGCAACACGCCCGATACCCCTCGATCCAACGATAGCTCTCCTTCTCGTCAATCGACTGAGACTTGCGGTTCGCCTTCGATTGACCGACGGTCGCCGGATCGCGGGACCACGTCCGGCTCGCCAACACCCCCAACGGCACGCCGGTCCGCGTCACCGCCAGCGACACGTGGCAAAAGAACCCGCACCGATTGTCCGCGGCAAGTGGCCCGCCGACGACGCGTTCTTTCCGGGTGAGGTCGATCGCGGTGGTGTCCTGAGCGACGACGACGCAGGTCTGCTCGGCCATCCGTCGCCGCGTGGCGACCTGGTGCGGGGCGAGCAGCCGGTCGGGTGTGATCGCGGGATGATCGAAGAAGCGATACGCCGCGTCCACCTCCGCTTCGCCGCGACACGCGGCCGGAATGCTGCGTTGCGGCTGATCGCCCAAACGCTCCAGCAACAACTTGTAGCGAGCATTCAACCGCTGATCCCCTAAATCGCACCCGTCCGTCTCCGTCCCAATGTCGTCCGTCATGAGTTGGCTCCCCAAACCAACACGAATAAGACTGACACCACACAAGCGCAAGACTGATGCGGAATAATGAGGGCCATGCCCTGGGCTGACAGAACCGGCCCTTCAGGCCGGAAGACAGGACCACTCTTCGGCGTTTCGTTTCCTAGCTCGATCGTCCCGGTAGCGGCAAGGCCCTTCAGGCCGGAAGACAGGACCACTCTTCGGCCCTGAAAGGGACGTTCTGTCAGCCCAGGGCCATGCCCCTCATTATTCCGCATAAGTCTTGCGCTTGTGTGGTGTAAGTCTTATTCGTGTTGGTTTGGGGCGCCAACTCATGACGGACGACATTGGGACGGAGACGGACGGGTGCGATTTGGGGGATCAGCGGTTGAATGCTCGTTTCCGATTGGTGCTGGAGCGTTTGGGCGATCAGCCGCAACGCAGCATTCCGGCCGCG
>JANLRE010000761.1:0-4238 GCA_031368205.1 Fimbriiglobus sp.
CTGCCCGCTATCAACGCCAAGGCGAGTTTGCTAAGGCTCAGACCGTGATTCAAGCTGTGGCAGCGGCAATCCTTCGGGAGTACGGTCCGCCCCGAATGTTTGGTCGGGCCAAAGTCTTGACAAGAATCATTGCCGAGCGGCAAGCGCAAGTCTTCATCTGGTTCGATAATTGTATTGCCTGGCTCCGCTCTAAACGTACAGGAACGTCTGGATGACCACCGACCGCGTCACTGTCGCCATCTGCACGTGGAACCGCGCCAAGTTATTGCGCGTAACGCTGGACGCACTTTGTCAGCAAGAGCTGCCGCCGGGGTTAATCTGGGAAGTCCTCGTCGTTGACAACAACAGCCCGGACGACACGGCAGATGTGGTGCAAGAGTTCGCGGGCAAACTTCCGGTGCGGTATCTTTTTGAGGGGCGGCAAGGGAAGTCGTATGCGCTGAATCGGGTGCTTGATGAAGCCACGTCGGATTGGGTTGTGTTTACCGACGACGATGTCCGATTGCCGACGGGTTGGCTCGGGGCTTACGTCCGGGCGACGGTAGCCGCCGATTCCGATGTTGCGTTCCTTGGTGGACCCGTGGCACCCTGGTTTGTGAAGCCACCGGACCCCACTCTCGCGGAAGCGTTTCCGGAAGTGCGGGGGGGCTTTTGTGAAGTCCCAATCCAAACGGATCCGGAAGTTCATGTTGATGGCATACTGCCAGTGGGGGCGAACTGTGCTTTGCATCGGGGGCGGCTCGGGAATCGTCGGTTCGATCCGCGTCTCGGGCCGACCGGCGGCGGGCGAATCATCGGGGAGGAGCACAAGATGTTTCGGGAACTCTTGTCGAGTGGGTTCCGGGGGCGGTGGGTTGCGGACGCCATTTTGGAGCATTACGTGATCCCAGCCCGACTGAAACCGGGGCATCTGTGTCGCACGTTCTTTGACTTGGGTCGAATGAATGTCTTAACGAATGGGATGCCGTCCGGAAGGCGTTTGGTCGGTGTCCCCATTTGGGCAGTCCAACAGTTCGCGGTTGCGGTCGCTCAGGCGGGCGCAAGTCGGATGTGTGGCGACCGTGTCGATTCCTATCGGCAATTGGCTCTCGCCGTTCGCCGAGCTGGACTAGCGTGGCAGTGTTATCGCGGGGTGCCTGCCCATGCCGATTGACGCACCGACCGTTACCGTGATCTTGCCGACGTACAACCGCGCCGAAATGCTCCGCGAGGGGTTGGACGCGCTCGCGGCCCAGACGTTCGCCGATTGGCACTTGGTCTGCGTTGATGACGGCAGCACCGATCGGAACAAAGACGTTGTCGAAGAATTTGCCGGTCGGGTGCGGCAACCCGTTGAATACATTTACCAGAAAAACCAAGGCCCTGGGGTGGCCCGCCAAACCGCACTGAAACGGGTGCGTGGTGAATACGTTGCCTTCATGGATAGCGACGACCCGTGGCTAGATTACCACTTGCAAGAATGCGTCGATGTCCTCCGTCAACACGCGGATGTGGACTGGGTACTGACACCAGCACGGGTGCTGGACCTCCGCACGAATCAGGTGCTTCGGGAGAACAATTTCTACCGGCCAGACGGTGCCAAACTCGACGGGTTTACGACATTCCCGATCGACGTGCGGGACAACGGCCGACTCTGGGTTCCTGATTCAGTTGGTGTGTCGGACTACATCTTGGGCCACGGTGAACTAAGCGGGTTGCAAGGCTCGTTGCTGCGGCGCTGGGTGACCGACCGGGTGCCGATCCGCCCGTACCGTTTATTTGATGACGTTGCGTTCCAGATCGAGATGCTGGCGGTTGGCGCGAAACAGGCGTATCTACCGAACCGTCCGCACTTGGTGTATCGAATCCACACGGAAAACACGTCGTTGGTCAACGACGAGAATCGCCAGGACATTGTCAAACGGACCGCCGCAATCACGGACGGGGTCAACGTGTTCCGCGAGTTGGTGGCGTCCCCGGTCTTTACGTCATCGCAACGCAAGTTGTTACGTCGCCGGTTAGCCAGCATGTTGGTCTGGGATTTGGGGTACAACATCCACATTCGCAACGGAAAGATGTCGGACGCTCGATCGGCCATCTGGGCCGGTCTGCGGATTCGGCCATTTGCTCCAAAGGCGTGGAAAGCGTTTTTACGGAGTTTTTGGTAAACTGTCCTCTGTCCCGACGGTGTGAGAATCCACAACTTGGCCGAGCTTCTGGTGACACGTGAACGGCGACGCCACGATGCCTAAAATTTCGGTCGTCATACCCTGTTACAATCGCGCGGGGCTGATCGCCCGCGCGGTGGCTAGCGCGGTTGCACAAAGCCATTTGCCGCACGAAGTGATTGTGGTTGACGACGGTAGCACGGACGGGTCTGCGGGTGTGGCGGCTGGTTTGCCTGGTCCGGTGCGGGTACTGCGTCAGGCGAACGCAGGAGCCGCTGCCGCCCGAAACGCCGGGATTGCTACCGCGACGGGCGACTGGGTCGCGTTCCTCGATAGCGACGATGAATGGCACCCCGATAAACTCCGCCTTCAACTCGATGCCGCCGCCCGATTTCCGGATGCCCAGTTAGTGTTTTGCGACACGTTGGTACGGACCGCATCGACGATCCTCATGCCATCGCGCTTTGCCTTGGGTGGTATTTACGGAAAAGAGACTGACCGGGATGGCGAGTTTATCCGTTTTGATCGTCAGCAGTTCATCACCATGCTGTCCAATTCGCGGGTGATTACTTCCGCCGTCATGGCACGCCGCACGCCGTCGTTGCATTTCCCAGAGCACATCTGGGGTGCGGAGGATTGGGCACTGTGGATCAACCTCGCCACGGAGTACCCGTTTGCTGCCGTCGATCGCGTTTTAGTCACGATGCACCAGCAAGGGGACAACATCTCGGCACGTAAGGGGCGGTTGTACCGCAACAATGTGCGCGTTTTGGAAGACTTGAAGCAGCTTTCGACACTGACACCGGACGAGCAGAAGACTGTCGATTATCATTTGCTAGTCACGCGGATCGGGGCAGTGTATCACTCACTTCTCAGTGGCGAGCAATCAGCAGCCCGCGAAATCCTCGGGAAAATCCCAATCCAACAACTCGGTATTCCTCGGTACGCCGTTTATTCTACCTTAACCCGCCTACCTCACTCGGTCACTCGGTCCGTCGTCCGTTGGGCCGTCCGCCGACATATGTCTTAGGAAACTGAGTTTTTTGAACCATGATATCACCCCGCTAGATATTCGGATGCTAAGGTAATCATGTCCTAAAAAACGAATCGATCGTGTGGCAACGGAACCACTTGGGTGAATGGTTCGTCATAAAGATGTCTCGACTACGCAACGAACTTGCGGGATGGCACAGCTTTTGCCAGAGTGTTAAACGACGCGGGGTCTTGCGGAAACTGTAAAACATGGCGAAACCGTATCAATGCAGCCAACGGTTTCAGCGAATTGGACAACGGGGTATCTGCCGTTAGCGCAGCGATTCCCGGAGTCATGACGAGCTGCTCGAAGTCAGCAACTAACCTAAGCGCTTTAACAAGCAATGTGATTGACGAATTGCGTTGAAGACGTTGTTGATACTCGATAAAAAAATTCCTTCAGAGCCTCATACCGCCTCAGCCAACAACCTGCCACGACAGCATTGAGGTTTCGCCCATGAAGCCAACTATTCTGATAACTCCCAAAGCCGTCGGCATGACTACACCATCCAAACCCCTCACGGGGTTGGGTCTCCAAGATACTAAAAAATTGAACGATTCACTGCCTGGCGCAAAACATGACACAGTCGTGATTTCGCCGATCTCCGCCAAACTTGGTACCTCGGAGATGCTATCGGTTTCTCCGAAGCGAGTCTTACTGGTTAGCGAACACTTCCCACCTTCTATTGGTGGTAGTGGACGGTACCTCTGGGAATTGTTACGTCGCCTTCCCTCGGATCGGGTTGTGGTTGCGGCGGGACGGTGTGCAGGCGACGAAGAATTTGACGCCAAACACGCCAACTCCATTTCACGGCTCCAGATGGCACTCCGCGAAACGGGAACGATCAGTTGCACCGGGTTCGCTGGCTACTTCCGCTTAGCGGTGAAAATTAACGACATGTGTCAGCGGGAACAAATCAGTGCATTGTGGTGTGGTCGATGTGTGACGGAAGGGTGGATCGGTTGGTTGGTCCATCAATGGACTGGTTTGCCCTACATTGTTTCGGCACACGGCGAGGACTTAAAACTTCCCGTCGGTTCTACTGTCACGGGTGTCAT
>JANLRE010000853.1:0-6110 GCA_031368205.1 Fimbriiglobus sp.
CGGCATCGGCATCGGCATTGACACCACACGGGTCACGGAGTGTGGAATCGGCATCGTCACCACACGTTGTTGCGGTGCGGTGTGGACAGTATGAACCGACCGGGCATAGGAAGTGACGACGCCTTCGGGGCCGCCGACTTCAACGAAGGGAACGGATTCGTTTGCGAACGGATTCAGATTGGACGGGTTCATTGTGGAGTGCGTTTCCCGCTCGATCGTCTCGGCGGTTGATTGCGACGGTTCGTGACCGCCTTCGGTAATGATTCGGAACATCCGTCCCATTGCGGTATCCTCTGTTAGAAAGAGTTCAGTTGGCACGGATCAGGATGAGTTCACGCCGATCGTCGTTTCGTCGTCTTCGACCGCGTCGGACGAATCTCCGAACCACCGGGTAACTTATCTTCATGGGATGAATCGTTGTCATCGGTATTGGCCGGCATCGTTTGCCCTACCTCCCGAATCGGCATTTCTTCACATAGCTCTTCAGTCTTAACGCCGAGTTGTGTCAAAGCTTCCAACACCGACTCGGTGTCCACACGCCGTTCACCAGCTCCGTCGCTCATCGTCAGTGCCAGATGCGCGACTTGATTCATCAATCGGGGCCGACCCTGACACGACTGCGCACACAACGTCAGGGCCTCTTCCGTTATCACATCCCCGGACCGAGAACCGGCTTTTGTAAGCTGGCTCGTGAGGTAGTTCACGGACTCGTCTGCGGAGAGTCGCTCCAGTTGGCACCGCACCCCAATGCGTTGGTTGAACGCTTCCAAATCCGGGTGGTGCAAGCGTTCGCGTAACGAAAGCTGTGCGATCAGCACGACAAATACGGCCTTCGTGGTCCGTCGTTCGAGGTTGCCTAGCAAACGGATTTCTTCGAGCAGTTCGCCCGTCAAATGTTGGGCTTCATCGAAGACGATGACCGTTGGCACTTCGGAAGAAAGTCTCTTCAGCAACAAGTCCATCACGGCAAGTCGAAGTTCGTGGTCGGTCATCCCCTGGTAGGGTGCGTCATAGTCGAACAAGATCGACTGAAACAAATCCGCAGCCCGACCGAACCGTGCCGACGGGATGAATAGCCGTGGTACGTCACTGGGTAAATCTTCGAGGAACTTCAACGCGATGAGCGTCTTGCCCAAGCCCGGTTCGCTGTCCAGTAGCGCAAGCCCTTCCTGATTCGCAAAAGCGTGTTGAAGGCTATTCAGTGCGGATTCATGAGTGCTGCTAGCGAAGTATGCGTTCGTGTCTGGTGTCGGGCGGAAGGGCCGCGAGGTCAGGCCAAATCGAGCAAGGTCCATAGCCCGCATCCCTGCGCACTCAATGTGGCGTGAGGTCGAATTGTGACGGCAACACCAGTTCCCCACCGCAATAGATCGACTATTAAAATACTCGACTTGAACTTGCCGGTTGCGAATCCTGCAATGGTCAGGGGTTAGGAAAAATCAGCGGATTTTCGGCTTTCTTTCTCCGTTACGGCATCAGATTTTGACTTGCACGACGACCGGCACATTCGGTATATCTCTTCTCACACGACTCGCTTCGACAACTTGTGGTGGCGTGTGGGGAACCGGGATGGTTCCACTCACTTCACCAGTCGAACGTATGAGTCCCATCGGAACCAGGCTGCACGGAGGCGGTCTTTATGAGCAGGATGCTCACTTTTTTCGATGCCGTTTGGGCGTCGGCCCGTGACCACGCGGTTGCGGGCCGACGGCACCAAGCGCTGACAGCACTGGCGCCATTACTCAGTTCCCCGGCTGCACCGGAACGACTCACGTTACTAGCTCACCGGCTAGCTGCGCGGTTGTTTGCTGCGGCAGAGAACTATCGCAAAGCCCGCAAACACTTGCGGATTGCCGAGAAATGCGATCCCAACAACGCCGAGATTCACTTTGAGCTTGCGCAAGCCCAGGACCGCGACCCTTACGGGTGTGATCGTCGGGCTGCGTGCCGATACCAATTGGCCGTGAAGTACGCTCCGAGAACCCCGAAGTATCTCGCCGCATTTGGGCGATCGCTGGTACGGCTCGATCGGGTTCGGCGAGGTCTGCGGTATTTACGCGAAGCCGCAGCGAAGGCTCCCTGCGATGCCGTCGTTCTCAGTATCGTGGTCGAAGGATTGCGCGAAGCGGACAGGATGTACGAAGCCTATAAGCTCGTGGCTCTCGCCAAATTCCGTGCGCCGAGCAACAAGGACGTTGCTCAGCTTTGGAATGATGTCAAGTTTCAGCTTGCCCAGAGCAGCCAGACGGGTGCCCCGCGAAAAGCCAAGCGTGCGGTGGTACTTCCGTTTGTGAAGATCATCAGCGAACGCTTCAGGTTGGTGACGGGCGCATCGCTTCGAGTCGATCCACCCGCGCGAATCGGGCCACACTTCACGCGGCTCCGGGCTTACCGCAGTGAACCGGGCTAAACCAGAGTTGGTCACCACGAATAACACAAATAGCACGAATTAGAATCAGAAATATAAAAGCAGCGGGCCATGTACAGCACTCCTGTTCTGAACGTGGCATACTGAATTTATGGTTCTGATTCGATTCGTGCTATTCGTCTTATTCGTGGTGATCTATTTCGGTCTCGGGGTTCGGCCCCTGCGGTTCGCAGGCTTCGGCGGCGGGCGGTCGGCACGACGGGGTGGGGCTTTAGGTCGAATGACAATCGGACGCGCCGCACGAACAGGAGCAGCCGACGGCACGGCGTGATCTTCCGCAGTCCACTCGTCTTCGACTTGGCGGGCGATGTCCGCCTCTTTGTCAACCCGCTTCTGGTTCTGTGTGATCGTGACTTTCAGTTCGGCTAGTTCTTTCACGTTGAGTTTGCGGGCTTTGCCTTTGGGCAGTTTATCGAGTTGAACGGGACCGATGGCGACCCGCTTCAAGCGCAACACCTTGTGACTAAGCTTGGCGAGCATCCGGCGGATTTCCCGATTTTTGCCCTCGGACAGCACAATTCGCAGCCACGTACTGTCGCCCTGTGGCTTCATCCGCCGCACACTTTTCGCGCGGACTTTTCCGTCACTGAGCCACACCCCATCTAGCAACTTCTGCAAATCTTCAACCGACGGCCGCCCTGCCACGAGGACGTTGTACGTCTTCTCGACCCCAAACCGAGGGTGCATGAGCGCGTTGGCCAACTCGCCGTCGTTGGTCATGAGCAACAAGCCTTCGCTCGATTCATCCAATCGCCCCACGGTGTAAACCCGTTGATCGACGTGCGGAATCAAGTCGCTTGCCAACGGCCGACCGCTGGGGTCATGGTTGGTGCAAAGATAACCGGGCGGTTTGTGGACCGCCCAGTAAACCACCCGCTCCACGCGAACGGGTTGGTCATCGACGGAGACTTTTTGAATCGCCGGATCGACTTTGATGCCGAGTTCCCGCACCGTCACGCCGTTAATCTTCACGCGGCCTGCGGCGATCAACTCGTCGCAGTGCCGTCGGGAGCCGGTGCCGGAATGGGCCAAATATTTATTGAGACGTTCCATAGTGATTTTATTCTACAACACGCGCCCGATTCCTTGTCAGGAAACCGAAACAACCCGACCAATGGCCGGGTTGTTTCGGGTAAAACGCTGCTGAAAATCCCGGTTCAATCGAGCTTCGGCGTGGGCGGCGGAAGGGTCTCGTCGGGCTTACTGCGCGGCGAGTTCGCCTTCTTCGGTATGATCGAGTTACTCACAGGCGGCCCGTATTGGCCTTCCATCCGAGCGAGTTTCTCGCGGCAGTCTTGAATCCCCTTTTGCAGCTCTTTGACGATTTCGTCGAATTGCTTGTACTGTTTGTCGCGGGAGTCTTTTCGCTCGTTGTCGTAGGCTTGGTTTCGATCCAGTTCCATTCGGATCCGTTGGACTTCGTCGCGGGTACTCTTCAGTTCGGCCACTAATGTGGTTAGCTTTTCTTTGATGGTATCGACGCCAACCAGTTCGGTTTTCAGGGTGCCGGTGGTCGTCGCTTGATCCTTCTTGAGTGTCTCAAAATCCGCAGACTGGCGGTTCAACCGCTCTTTCAGGGTGTCCACTTCGGCGCGCTGACTGGACAGCGTTGTCAGTTGGGTGTTGTTCTGTGCCTGGAGTGTTTTGATGCCGTCCCACACCGTGGTGTTGCGGGTGGTGAACTCATCCTTGCGAACGAGATCACCACGCGCTTCGTTGGTGCGAGCGATTTCACTCCGCAGATCGGTATTAGTCCGATTCAACTCCGTGCGCAACTCGGTGATATTGGATGTGAGGTTGTTGTAAATCGTCACGAACGCGAGGGCCGCGATGCTGAGGATGGTCCCGCCGAACACCTGCCAAAACAGTGGCAGCTTGTCCGTCCGCTCCGCCTTGGGCTTTAGGACGGTGCCAAACCCCGCCCGCAACGCTTGCAATTCCACCCCCGACTGATCGACATGCCCGTTGGATTCGTAGTGGTCATCTTGACCCGGTTGTTTGAGCGCCACGTCCTGTGCCCCCCTCGATCGCCTGCCGTTGGTTCTGTTGAAGAACGAGCGGTATACCCGGACTTGCGCACGCCACGCAAGAGGGGGTCGTAAACTTTTCATCAACTACGGCTTGGCTTGCGTCAGGTACCACTTGTTCCACTCGGCAACGGCTTTCGCTTTGGCGGCTTCGTCAGAATTAGGCGGGGGGCCGAAGTCTTGTTGGGTGAGACTCTTGAGTCCGGCACGGGCCGCACGAACGACGAGGTCCGATGAATCCGTGATGCGGTCGATCAAGTCCGGGATGTGGGTTTTGTCGTCCTTCATCGCACAAGCCAATGCCGCAGCGCGGCGCAGTTCCACATCGGTTTCTCGTAGCATTGTGCGCAGCGTTTTAGCAGTCATCCGCGTGAGACGTTCCGCCAGGGCTTCGCGGGCTTGGGCTTGCCGATTGACTTCAAGCTTCGGAATCGCCTTCACTAGTCCCGTCGTGTACTCCGCCCCTTTGGTGTCGCGCGCTTCGCTAAGCTTCGCGTCCCAGGCTGTGCCTTTTACCAAGTCGGCGGCAATGGCATCGGGCGTGTTCGTGGGGGGAGCTTCAGGCGGCGCGGGGTTGCCACTGCCTTCCTTGGTCTGTGGAGCCACAAGAGGCGGTGTGAAGTTCTTCCCGGCACGCATTTCGGTTTTGCCGGGGTCTTTGACCTGCCCCTTGATCTTCGCCGTCAGATCGGCCACGAAATTCGACTTCGACAGGAACAGGACCGCAAACGCCGTGTTCACATCCTCACCGTGTGACCCACCACCCCAGGAGCCGTTCTGGGTTTGGTTGGGCAGCAAATACTCGCAACCCCACGCATACCAATCTTGATCGCCGATGGTGGGGAGTTCATACGCCATCGCCACCCGTTCGACCGACCACAGCAAATAGTATTGGTCACCCAATCCGACGAATTGTCGGAGTGCATCGTTGCCGACGCCGGGGTTGGCGGCATTCACACGACTCGCCCGAATCACGCCGCCGATCGACCGTAACGCCCCGTCGATCGCGGCTTTCCGCATCGCCGGTGTCATTCCTGGCACAAATGGGTTCACGCCACCGGCCAACGGAACGCCGCTCTCTTTCCCCTTCCTCGGGTTGAAAAACGGATCGTTCGCCGTGTCTGGTTTGCCGGCTTCCGGTTTCAAATCTTTAACCGAAGGTTTTTCGCGTGCCGAACCAATCGCCAGACCAAGCAACCCCGCACAAGTCATTGCCGTTGTCGATCCGCCTCCGCCACTGGTGTAGCCCCAACCAAAATCTTGCTGGTTTTGAGTGGTCAGAAAGTGAGCTTCCAGAAGCAGGAACGCATCGTCACACGGGACACCATGCCGCGAGGCCACCCACAAACCGATTAGGCCAAACTGGGTATTGGAATTGTCGCCGCCGGGAATTGCCCGACCGACGGCGCGGACCATCTGTCGGACTGCCGCGTTGTAGGGTGCGACACTCGGGTGCAACTTGCCGGGGTTGGCAACGGTCGGTTTATCTTTGTTCGGTTGAACGGTGGGAAACCCGTTGTCCGGCTTCGGCTTCTCGGTTTTCGGCCCCACCCCACCCTGCCCGGTCATCTGTTGGTTGTCGAGTTGGCCCAAGTTATTCATCGCCCCCAGATAAACGCATTTGTAGCCGTAGACGCCGTACCGTGGCATGCCAC
>JANLRE010000864.1:0-11178 GCA_031368205.1 Fimbriiglobus sp.
GCGACGTGCGCTACGTCCTCCAAAACACCAAAGGCGTCGTCGGCTTCTTCGGCGCCTCCAGCATCGAACGCCTGCCGACGGAAGTGGCGATCACCAACTGCGTGAAAGAGTTGAAGGCGCTGCCGCTGCGCTAGCCCATCTTGCGTGGCTGATCTTGTTTGTTGTTGCCGGAGTCTTTGAATACCAGATAGCATGTTGTTTCTGGGTGTCGTGGGGGATTTTTTGCAATCCGCCGCGATGGGAACTTCGTCTGGATTGGTGTGAACTCATGGGCAAACGCGGGGCCACCTCTTCCGGCAACCCGAATCGGTCCGGCGATGAAGACGCGGCGGCAAAAGCCCTCGTTGTTACGTTCAACGAGTTGCGGGACGAACTCGTCAGCACGTTGGTGTACTTGCTCGGCAACCGTGACGACGCCCAGGATGCTGCGCAAGAAGCGTTTTTGAAGTGTTGGCGGGCGCGGGCCACGTTGCCCGAAATTCAGAACTTGCGGGCGTGGATCTTCCGGGTTGCCATGAATACCGCCCGCGACGTGCAGCGCAGTGCCTGGAACCGCCGGGTGAAGCCTTTAATCGGAGAGGAATTCATGACCTCGACTCGTGAACGTCTTCCGACGTTGGCACTTGAAGAGCAAGAAACGCTCGACCGACTCCGCGATGCCATTGCTCAGTTGCGGCAGGAAGAGAAAGAGGTTTTCCTCCTGCGCCAGAACGGTGACCTCACCTATGAGCAAATCGCGGAGATCCGGAGCAGCCCGGTGGGGACCGTGAAAACCCAAATGCGGTCCGCACTCATGAAGCTGCGCAAAGTGCTGAACCCACAAGACACCGAAACGCCGGACGCCTAACTTCCCACACTCTCATGCACCCGCGGTTCGTTCGCCCAAGCCGCCGGAGTTTATTCCATGCTCACGTGTGAATCCAGCCAGAGCCAGTTGCTCGATCATCTGTACGGTCTACTCGACCCGTCCGAAACGGCGGCGCTGGAAGTGCATCTGACGACTTGCGCGCACTGCGTGGCGAAGCGGGATGAGTTGGCCAAGTGGCAAGGGCTGGTCGCGTCAGCGGCCAAGGGCGAGTTCGCTAGCACGACTTTCACCGCACCCGTTGAAAAGCCAGCACCGCTTGTTGAAGTGAACGAACCCGTCCCGTACACCGTGCGTGCCGCTTGGATGCGTTGGGTGATTGCGGCGAGTTTATTCCTGGCAACTGCGGGTTTGGGTGGACCGGCGGCGCGGGATTTGGCCGGGTATTACTGGTACAAACCGAGTGTCGATCGGGAAGTGGCCGGCTTGGAAAAGAGTCAGGCGGAACTGGCCCTACACCAACGTGAAGTTGAAGTCGTCCGGAACAACGCCAAGCAGCAACTCGACGAAGCCCAGGCCAAACTCGACGCCCTAACTGACACGTGGATGAAGGCGGAGCAGGTCGCCATTCAAACGACCACCGATCGCCCGTTTATTGTCGAAGTGACCGGCCCGACGACGGCGTTGGTTGGCGCGCCGAACGATTACACATTGCATGTCCGCGACAAGAACGGCCAGAAGAAAACGGTCCTCATCGAAGCCAAGGTCAAGGACAAGGACAACGCCGAACTGTACGCCGAGAGCTTCGAGGAAGCGGACAAGGTCATCAAACTCCCGGCGTCGCTGTGGACCAAAGTGAAACCCGGCAGCGAATTGACTTTGCACATCAGCGCGACCGACAAGAGTAGCGGCAAGAAAGCCGTCGTCACCGAAAAAGTCCGACTGCAAGACCCGGTTTACACCACGTTCTTGACCACCGACAAGCCGATGTACCGGCCCGGCGAGACGGTTTACTACCGCTCGCTCACGCTGGACCGAACCACGTTTTTGCCGTCGAATCTGGACCTGAACGTGAAATTCGAGGTCGTTGCGCCGTCGGGTCAAGTCGTTGCCGGTTCGGATTTGGTCGGGCTGGCGAAACCGGCGACGGCGACCGGCGAACCGATCTTCGGGCCGGACGGCAAGCCGATCCGGGGTATCGGCACCGGGGCTTTCCCCCTGCCGCCGACGCTCGATGGTGGCGAGTACAACGTGCGGGTGTTCGAGTTGGCTGTCAATGAATTCAACCCGCGTCCCGGTAGCCAACCGCTGGCGGAACGCAAGTTCATCGTCAACAAGTACACCCCGGACCGCTTGCAGAAGAAGCTCGAATTCGACGGCAAAACCTACGGTCCCGGCGACAGCGTGCAGGCTAAAATCGAAGTCCGTGACCAAGCCAAAGTGTTGGCAGGGGCCACACTCGACATCACGGTTGTGGCCAAAATCGCCGGGCAGTTGCGTGCCGTGCTGCTGGACGTGGGTGCCAAAGCGACGGACAAAGACGGCAACGCCGCGATCAAGTTCACGCTACCGACGGGCGACCTGGATGACGCCACACTGACCGTCACGGTGCGCAACGCCGGGGTGACGGAAACATTGGTGCGCAAGGTGCCGTTGGCGTCACGCAAACTCGATGTCGAGTTCTTCCCCGAAGGCGGCGATCTGGTTGTCGGCGTGCCGTGCAAAGTCTACTTCCGCGCCACGACCAACACCGGAAAGCCCGCCGACATTCAAGGCGTGTTGACCGACGGCACCAACACCCTGTCGGAAGTGAAAACGCTCACGGATGCCGATCATCCCGGTGCGAATCAGGGGCTGGGGGCGTTCACCTTCACGCCCCAAAAAGACCAGAAATACTTCGTCAAACTCACGAAGCCGATCGGCATCATTCCGCCTGCCGAACAGGGTTACAAACTGCCAGACGTGAAGCCGAACGGCGTGATGTTGACTGTGTTGGACGGCGTCACCAAGCCGGGCGAAAAGCTGCGAATTCAACTGGGCACATCTGGTGCGAAACGTAACGTGCTGGTCGGGGTCTACACCCGTGGCCGTCCCCTCGCCCACCAAAAGGCGACGATCGAACCAGGCCAACTCACCAGCCTGGCGCTCGACCTCGGCACTTCGCAAATTGGCGGTGTCACACGGGTGACGGTCTTCGAGGAAGTGACCGAAGGCGACGACGGCAAGACGACGCTGTTGCCCCTCGCCGAACGCCTGGTCTTCCGGTCACCGGGGCAAGCGTTGAAGCTCGGTTTCAACGCCACGAAAGCCGGTGGGTCTGCGGTCAAGGGGTCGTTTATCCCCGGCAACGCCGTGGAACTTTCGATCAACGCTTACGACGAAGCGGGGCGACCCAAAGCCGCGATCCTGTGGGCGGCGGTTGTCAATCAATCGGTGCTGACGATGGCCGATGAGAAGACCGCCCGGTTGCTGCCGACGCACTTCTTATTGTGCGGTGAAGTCCGCAAGCCGGACGAGTTGGAACACGCCGATTTCCTGCTGACCGACCACCCGAAAGCGGCGGTCTCGCTTGACCTGCTGTTGGGTACGCAAGGTTGGCGGCGGTTCGCGGAGCAATCCCCGGAGTCGTTTCGCCAACGGGTTCCCGCCGAAGACGCCGACCGCCTGCTTGTGGTCATGGGTGCCAAAAGTCCCACGCCCATCGGTTGGAAGCCCGATGTTCGCCGCGTGTTCGATGACTACTGGCCACAGTACGAAGCGATGGCAACCGATGTGGAGTCGCTCGAAAAAGCCCAACGCAGTGGCGTAAATTTCAAAGAGACCGACGCCGCCGGAAGGGCCATCCTCAGTCAACAACAGATGCACCGGAGCAAGCTGCAAGAGGTTGGCCAAGAACTCTACTTTTACAACGACACGATCGAATATCGCCGGTTCTGGCTGATCGTGACGCTGCCATTGCTCCTTGGTTGTAGCGTAATCTGTTTGGCAATTCGGGTGGCGCGGGGGTCGCAAGCACCGGAACGCCGGTGGCTGAAGATCGGCGCCCTCGGGTTTTTGCTGCTGGGACTGTTCCAGACTACAACCGTGTTGCTGACTTCGTTGGGTGACAAATCCTGGGTGGTCTACGTCCAAAAGTTGCAATCAAACGATTCGTTCAAGGTCGCTAGGGCCGCTCCTGCCACAGTCGTTCCACCCGGTCGAGCGCAAGACGATGACGAGAACGCTGATGCATTTCCTGGTGGCCGTGGTGGTCGTGGCGGTCCAGAGGGATTCGCTCCGCGAAATCGCCTGGAGAAGGCACTCCCGATGCAAGCCGGGAAAGCCCCCGGTGGGCCGGCGGCAATGAGGATGGCTGCACCCAAAGCCGATGACGCGAAAAATCGTCTCGCACCACCAGCGATGATCGCGCAAGGCCGTGCCATGCCGATGCGGGATTTTGAAAAGCCAATGGTAGGGGAAGAGATGGCGGATCGGCGGATGGGAGGAAAGTTGCGCGCCAACCACATGTTGCAGTTGCGTGGCGCGGGTGGTCGGTTGCAAACGGCAATGGTTCGGCAACAGCAAGCCGCGATGCGCGATGGCATTTCTCTTACGCCGGAACAACAGAACTTGTGGAGTGTCATCGAACGCGAACTTCCCAAAACGAAACCGCTCGTGGTGCGCCAATACGCCCACACCCGACCGACTGTTGAGAGCGACAGCCAAACCCGCACCGACTTCACCGAAACGCTATTATGGCAACCCGTCATCGTGACGCCGCAAGACGGCACGGCGAAGCTGACGTTCACGCTGAGTGACGCGGTGAACGCCTATCAGGTGCTGATCGCGGGCCACACTCTGGACGGCCGCGTGGGTGCGATGACCGGCATGATCGAAGTGCGGAAGCCGTTCGTCGTGGAGCCGAAGTTGCCACAAGAAATCGGTTCCTCCGACAAACTCGACATCCCCGTCGTCATGACCAACGGCACCGACGAGTCTCAAAAAGCCACTGTCACAATGGACCTGACCGGGTTGAAGACCGACGGCACGGCGAACCAATTCACCGCAGAGATACCGGCGAACGGTGGCACCCGAAAAATGGTGCGGTTGCTGCCGGAGAAGCAAGATGGCGAACTCACCGTGAAGCTGACCGGCATCGCCGGGCTGGGGTTGCAGGACGCCGTGGAACGCAAACTCATCGTGGTGCCCGACGGCTTCCCGGTTCAAGGTGCCGTGTCCGACCTGCTAGAAAAGCAAACGACGGCGAAGCTGACGCTGCCGACCCAGTGGATCCCCGGCACGTTGAAAACGACGGTCACCGTTTACCCGAACACGTTGTCCGAACTGCAAGCGGGGCTGGACGGCCTGTTACGCGAACCCTACGGGTGCTTCGAGCAAACCTCGACGACGAACTACCCGAACGTGCTGATTATGGAGTACCTAAAGGAGACCAACCAAGCCAAACCCGAGATCGCCAAGCGGGCGAAGGACTTGATGGAGAAGGGTTACGGCCGGTTGACCAGTTACGAGTGCCCGAAGACCGGCATCGACAGCCGAGTCGGCTTCGAGTGGTTCGGTGCGAAAGACCGTGCCCACGAAGCGCTGACCGCGTATGGGCTGGTGCAATTCACGGACATGGCCAAAGTCTACGCCGTCGATCCGGTGCTGTTGAAGCGGACCAAGGATTTCTTGGTGAACAGCCGCGACGGCAACGGTGGCTTCAAGCGAAACAGCGTGGCGCTCGATAGCTTTGGCCGTGCTCCGAACCACGTCACGAACGCTTACATAGTGTGGGCGATCACGGAATCGGAGAAAGGTGCCCCGGCGCAATCGGACCTGACGCGGGAGATTGACGCGCTGCTCAAACTGGCCACGGAGAAAGACGGCAAGGCCGCACGCGACCCGTATTTCCTGGCACTAGTCGCCAACACGTTGCTGAACCGCAGCAAGCAAGCGGAGGCAGTCACGGTGCTCCAGACCATTGCCACGATGCAAGCCAAAGACGGCAGCATTCCCGGTGCGGAGACGAGCATTACCAATTCGCAAGGCCGCGATTTGCTGATTGAAACGACGGCGTATGCGGTGCTAGGGTGGATCAAAGCGGGCCGCCCCGAACTGTTCGTGGCCAACACCCAGAACGCGATGAAGTGGGTCGGCGCGCAACGCAACGGCAACGGCTCGTTCGGCTCCACGCAATCAACGATCCTGGCGTTGAAAGCCCTCATCGAATACGCCCGCAGCAGCAAGAAACCCGCTGAATCCGGCACACTCCGGGTATTCGTAGGCGGGAACGAAATCGCCAAGAAGGAATTCAGTAATCAGGAAAGTGGGCCGATCGTGGTCGAAATCCCGGACGCCGACAACACCTTCAAACCCGGCGTCACCGAAGTCCGCGTCGAGACCACGACGAAGGAAAGCTACCCGCTTTCCGTAGCCTGGAGTTGCCGCACGCGGCAGCCGATCAGTTCGCCGGAGTGTGCGGTGAAGCTCGACACCAAGTTGAACAAGACCACGATGCGTGAAGGCGAATCGGTGCGGTTGGACGTGAGCGTTCAGAACCTGCAAGACAAAGCGCACGGCATGGTGATTGCGATTGTCGGCATCCCGGCCGGGTTGAAGTTGCCCGAGGACATGAAGCAATTAAAGGCCCTCACCGACAAACCCGTCGATGGCACCGAACCCACGATTAGCTACTGGGAAACCCGTGGCCGCGAACTGGTGATCTACTGGCGGGGCATGACGCCAAAGCAATCCATCACGTTCGGTCTCGATCTCATCGCCGAAATCCCCGGCGAGTACCGTGGCCCCGCCAGCCGCGCCTACCTCTATTACAACGCGGACCACAAGCACTGGATTGCACCCGTGGATGTGACGATCAAGTAGCAACGTGACGCACTTTCAACCCCGATCATCCGAGCCACTCCCTGACGGTCGTGGCTCGGATGATCGCGCTATTGGGCCTAGAACCCCATCACGTCAACCGCCAGAAAAATTGGCTAGGCTCTGTCAACTCAGTACGTCCAAAGAATTGCAACCAAGTTGAGGCTAAAGAGATACAACGTCTTCACTTCGTCTAAAATGAGAGTTCATCAACCTCACAATCATTACCTTCCGCCAAGGCTCGCCATGTTGCCATTCACGGTGTTTGACCAAGCGCTTCCGTATGCCGATTTTTTGACGCAATTCGGCACCCCGTCCGACCGGGAACGGTGGGATCGAAGTCGAGGTGCAATAATTCTTACCCCAGAACAGCAAAAGTTATTGGGAAGTTTCACCCGACAATTACAGGTGCTGGTGCTGGCCGGTGCGTGGTGTGGGGATTGCTCGGGGCAGTGCCCGGCGTTCGAGCGGTTTGCCGAAGTCGCGCCGGTTTTGAAGGTTCGCTACTTGGACCGTGACGCGCACCCGGCTGCCCAACAGGAATTGCAAATAAACGGCGGAAACCGTGTTCCGGTTGTGGTTTTCTACAGTGAAGACGGCCACGAGATTGCCCGCTACGGTGAACGGCCACTAACTGTCTACCGAAAGTTGGTCAGTGGGCTGAATCCGTTGGTCCCAGCGCCGACCGCGGGTGACTATCAGGCCGCCGTGATTGCCGATTGGTTGCGAGAATTTGAACGATCCCAGTGGATTGTTCGGTTGTCCCCCCGGCTTCGCCGTTTGCATCAGGACTGATCGTACCTTAAGTTAACTCGTATTGGGCAGAACGCATTTTGCCATGTCGATCGTAATTGTCTTCCCCGTGGTTCATGATCCGAGGCTCCGTTCATGTTCTCGTATTCGTGTCCATTCTGTTCGCAGCGCTTATTGGCACAACCGGACCGCATCGGCCAACGGACGATCTGTCCGAAGTGTTTGCGACCGATTGTCATCCCGACTGAAAGCGTTGCCGAGACCGAAAGCCCTTACGTGGACCACGGCTTCGAGATGCCATTACCCGGCGTTGATGTGGAACATTCTTTAAGCTCGTTCGCACCGATCACGCCTCCGCCCCAAGAAATGCCACGGCGGCCCCAACCCATACCGCAACCCCAGTCCCAGCCCAGAGCGGTCCCACGGGCGGCACCGGCGCCGGCACCCCGCCGCACCATAGCGGCTCAGCCTCGCAACGATGTCGGTCGCGTGATGCTGCATCACCCCACGGGGTTTGCGTCGGTTGACATTGCGGCGGAATTAACAGCGGCCTTGACGATGCGAATGAAGCCGCCACCCGACCCACCGGCGGATCTGAATTTGTCCACCGGCGGATGGTTGCTGATGTCCGTCGTCGGTGCCTTCATGTGGCTGGTGGCGATTTTTTCAGACGAACGATTGCTACCCTTCGTCGCGGTGCTTGGCACCTTCCTGTTGGCATTCGGCTATTTCTGGGCGGCCTATCTTGCGGGGCTACACAACTGGGTGCGGGGCGTCGTGACGCTGTTGCCGCCGGTTGCACTGTGGCGAATCTGTCTACCGTTTGGCGATAACGGCTACCGGCCGTTGCGGTTTGTGCTGACGGGTGCGTTGTTTCTCGCGCTCTATTGGGTGGGTCCGCTGGCCAGTGCCGCACTGAAACCCATGTGGGCGATGTTGGAACTCACCCACCCAGAACGCTCGAACACGGTTGCGATTTCCCCGGTCGATCGGCTCATCACCGCCGTCCAGAGTCATCAACCCGAGAGTGTCATCAGCTTGCTCGCCGATTTCGCCTCGCCAGACGTAATCGCGGCGACTTCGGCGGACGAAAAGACGGCACTGATCGCGGAAATCAAAAAGCTAACTCGCACGGATGAGACCGATCGCTACGAGGTCCGGGTGACCGCGATTAACACGCTGGCAATGTGGTCCCCGAAGGAGACCCGCTTGGCGGTGTTGGTTGCGCTGCGAAGTAGTGAATCGGTGGAACGCAAAAACGCATTGAAATTGGCCGCCCAATGGCCGGACCTCGAAATGGCCCGCGCCGTCGCGGATCGGTTGTCGAACCGCTCCGAGGAAACTCAGGCCAAAGAAATGCTGCTACTGATGCCGCCCTCAACCGTCGAAGCGGCGTTGCTTCCCTTGCTGAAATCCGACGACCAGATTTTCGTGCTCACCATCGCGGAGCTACTCGTGAAAATCGGCGCGGAGGATTCGATTCAGGTGTTAACCGCGATGAGTAAAACCTTTCCGAACCCGACCATCCGCGACGAGATGACCCGCCACGCCGAAACCATCCGCAGTCGCCTCATGGTTACGAAACCGAAGCCGTAATCACAATGCCGCGCGGCGTCCGGGCTTCACCGCCTGGACGTTGTGCTTTTCAGCGCACCCGCCTGCGGTCGGCAGCATCTTGTTCGGGCTACATCGGTTCGACGGGTTGAAGGCTGTTCGGAGTCGGACGAAGAACGCCAAGTCGTCTTCTGTGAACAGCTTCGCCATGAAATCGAGTTTCTCGACGCCGATGCCATGTTCACCCGTCACACTGCCACCTAACCGGATACACTCTTCGAGAATCTCCGCACTGGCCGCTAGCACTTTTTGCACTTGCACCGGGTCGCGTTCATCGAACATCAGGATCGGGTGAATGTTGCCGTCGCCCGCGTGGAAGACGTTGGCAATCGCCACGCCGTACTTGAGACTCGTGGCCTGAATAAACTTCATGATTTGCGGCAGTTTCGTCCGGGGCACGACGCCGTCTTGCGTGCAATAACTCGGGTAACCCAACCGACCAATGGTACCGAACGCTTGCTTGCGGGCCTTCCACAGGGCCAGCCGTTCGGGTTCGGTGTTGGCTTTGCGAACTTCACGGGCGTTGCACTTCAACGCGATCGCTTCGATACGGTCGGCTTCGTCTTGCAACCCGGCGCTCATGCCATCGACTTCCATAATCAACACCGCGGCGGCATCCAAGGGGAAGCCGAACTTGAACGCCGCTTCGACCGCCCCGAGAATCGTCTGGTCCAACAACTCCAATGCCGCAGGCACAATCCCCGCCCCGATGATGTCGCTAATCGTGTTGGTCGCGTCGTCGATCGAACCGAACACCCCGAGAAGGGTGCGGTACGCTTCCGGGTTGCGGGTGATCCGGACCCACGCTTTCGTGACGATGCCGAAGGTGCCTTCGCTGCCGACAATTGCCCCCGTCAGGTCGTACCCCGGTCCGTCTTCACACGGCCCACCCGTCACCAAAACGCGACCGTCCGGCAGCACCATTTCCACGCCCAGAACGTGGTTCACGGTCACGCCATACTTCAACGTGTGCGGCCCGCCAGAGTTCGTCGCCACGTTGCCGCCGATCGTGCAGGCACCCTGCGAACTCGGGTCCGGGGCGTAGTGATAGCCATGTGGCTTGAGGATGTTCGTTAACCACACGTTCACGACACCTGCTTCCACGATTGCGTACCGATCGCGGACGTTCACTTCGAGGATTTTCTTCATCCGCGCCATGCCAATCATCACCCCACCGCCCACCGGCACGCACCCCCCTGCTAAGCTCGTCCCCGCCCCACGAGCCATGAATGGGATGTCGAGTTCGTTGCACACTTTGACAATCTGCACGACCTGTTCCGTCGTGATCGGGAACACCACCACGTCCGGCTTGTTCTTCTCCACCGTGAAGCCGTCGCATTCATACACAGCTAAATCCGCCCGCGTCGTCAGCACCCCCTCCGCCCCGACAATGGCCCGCATCCGCTCAATGATTGTGGGGACTTTGCTCGCCTCCACACGCGGGAGATCCTGGGCGTGGCCGAAGGTTGTTGCGGTTGCTGTGGACATAGCGATGCGTTCCGATGAAGTTGCGGGGAGTTGATTCTATACCGAAATCGTGGCGTGGTCACGCCAGCGGTTCAACCGTGACGCCGAGGGGCTGCGCTTTAGGGTTCGTCGGGTCGGCACCACAACTGTGGATTTGGTCGGCCTTCAATTCCGCAACTTCCAGGCTACCCGTCCACGCCACCGCCTGCCCGGTTTCGTGGGCTTCGACCATGATTTGAAAACACTTTTCGAGCGTGTACCCGAACACCTTTTGCAACACGAACACGACGAACGGCATCGTGTTCGCATCGTCGTTGTGCAGCACGACCGCATACGGCGGTTGCCGCTGCGTGCGGGTAACGGTGTCGGTTTCGACATCAGGCGTCGCTGTTGTGGCCATGCCGAATTTTAGCACTATCACAATGCGGCGCGAACCCGGTTTGGGTTGCGAATCGTTTGGCCGATTGCGGTAAACTATAATTCCACTGGAACCACGATCAGCACGGAATTGCGGTGGGCGGAATATGTCTGACGATGAAAAAGCACTGCAAGCTTGCATTGGGGCGAGTCCCGAAGACGACTTACCCCGTCTAGTTTACGCCGATTGGTTGGAGGAACGCGACCAAGGGATTCGCGCCGAGTTCATCAGGTTGCAATGCGAAATCGCCAAGCTCGAAGCC
>JANLRE010000876.1:0-1228 GCA_031368205.1 Fimbriiglobus sp.
CAGTTCATCAAGCGTCTGCAATTACCCCAGTCCACGGGACAGAAGTAACTCGGTCACCCACGGAACCCATTATGTTATTCGCTGACGCGGAACTGTCGGCAGTGCAAACGCTGTTGCAGTATGTCATCCTCGGGCTGACGAAAGGGTCGCTGTTCGCGTTGATTGCGTTGGGCTACACGATGGTCTACGGCATCGTCGAACTCATCAACTTCGCGCACGGCGACCTGTTCATGCTCGGCACGTTTCTGGCCCTCACGATCCTCGGTTTATTCAACTTGACCGATGCCAGCGCGGAGTCGTGGAAGATCATTCTGGCACTGGTGGTCTGCTTCATCGCCTGCCCGATCTTCTGCGCCATCTTGAACATCAGCGTGGACCGCATCATTTACAAACCGCTGCGAACCGCACCGAAACTCGCGCCGCTCGTCTCGGCAATCGGCGTGGGTTTCATCTTCATGAACATCGGCCTGTTTTGGGGCGGGTCGCAAGACGTGAACTTCCCGAACCTCGTACCCGAAAAGAATCTGCTACCCGATGACATGGGTTTACGATTCACATTGAAGGATGCGATGATAATCGGCACCACCGTGCCGCTGATGATCGCGTTGACAATCTTCGTGAAGTTCGCCCCGCTCGGCAAAGCGATGCGGGCTACCGCCCAGAACCCGGTTGCCGCCCAACTCATGGGCATCAACACCGAACGGGTCATCGCGGCAACCTTCGGCATCGGTGGCAGTTTGGCGGGTGCGGCCAGTGTGGTTTACGGCCTGTCGATCAACACCATTAGCTACCAAATTGGCTTTCAGAACGGCCTGTATGCGTTCACTGCTGCTGTCTTGGGCGGCATCGGAAACATCCCCGGTGCGGTGCTGGGCGGCTTGATTATCGGCTTGGTGAATTCGCTCGGCAGTGCTTACATCGGCGAACGCTGGACGAATGCGTTGGTGTTTGCCATCCTCATCGTGATCCTGGTTTTCCGCCCGTCCGGGCTGCTTGGCAGCCGCACCCGAGAGAAGGTGTGATGATGCCCAACAGCACTGCAAAAAAATGGGGATTGAGTTGGGAAGCCGCCGTCTTCGGCATGTTGCTTCTCTACCCGTTGTTCCCGATCTTTGAATCCGGATTTTTCGCCGTCACGAAGCGGTCCCTCGGCGACCAACTGCCGACCGTGTTCATCTTCGCCATCCTGGCGCTGGGGTTGAACGTCGTCGTCGGGTACACCGGCTTG
>JANLRE010000882.1:0-1144 GCA_031368205.1 Fimbriiglobus sp.
TGTCGGATTGCTCGTGAACTTCGGCCATTTCCCAAAGATCGAGCACGAACGCATCATTCGCTGATTTGCCATAATTTCCGTGTCATTCCGTGTATTCCGTGGTTGATATTTCTGGTTCCGATCCTGGTCACGTCTAGGTAATTCGGTCCCAGGTGGTAATTGCTACAATCGTTCGGTGGTGCCGTCTCGTCGGATTATACTGGGGGCGGTTTTTGTGGTGGTATGGGTGCGGATGGTGTGGTCCGGGCAATCGGACGGGTCGGGGTTTGGACCTGACGAATTCGGAGGATGGCTCGCTTGACGCACCCCACAGCTTGTCGCCACAATCGTTTAAGATTATCGACTTTCGTTCGAGCACTGGCTCAGGATCGCTCCGATGGCAACACCGTTCGTGCGTTGGTTGAAACCCCGTCGTGGTACCCAACTCCAGTTGGAACCGCTGGAAGAACGGACCGTCCCCAGTCTGCTCGTGCCGCAAAGTAGCGGGCGACGGGACATGGTTTACGACGATGCCAAAAGCATCTTGTACATCACCACCGGAGCTGGCGGCCTGATCACGCGGTACAACGCCGCCACGAATTCAGCGCTGAGTGCGTTCACGTCTCCACTGGCGGCCCAACTGAACGGCGCCGACCTCACGCCAGACGGCAAGTTCTTGTACGTGGCTGAGGACTCGATCTCGAAGGTCTTGAAGGTCAACACCACGGACGGTTCGACGAGCGAAATCGCTGCCAGTGCGGGGGCCGGGAGCAACGGCGCGTTCGACGTGTCGATCTCCAGCACCGGCGTGGGGTTAATCACCAGTCGGCGTCTGGGTGCGGCAGCCGGGGGGGTGGATTTACTCCAGATCGACACCAGCAAAGATACTGTCACCGCACGGACCGATGTTCAGACGGTGTATCAAGATTCCCAACTGTTTCGGGCGGACAATCGCAGCACGATTTCCGTGATGGAAGCCAGTCCGAACAACTCGGTTTTCTCCCAAGTGAACCGCTTTTTCGACGCCACGACGAACAAATTCACCACGGTCGGAAGTGCGGGACCAAACCGCGTCATTGGCTTCAGCCGCGATAGCAAGACGTATGCGATCGAAGTCGGTACGGGGTTGTCGGTCGTGGACGTGGCCAGCAAGGCGACGCTCGAA
>JANLRE010000901.1:0-6114 GCA_031368205.1 Fimbriiglobus sp.
CTTTTCCTGGGTGCTCGTAGTTGCTCAAGGGTTCGATGTTGTTATTTTTCGGGCAATGACTTCGTCCTACCGGATTCTGCGTTGGCCTTGGGTCTTGGCTAACGCCATTGGTGCAATGTCATATTCGATCTACCTCCTGCACAGTCGGCTGCGATTCATTGCCACGCAGTTGCTACGGCAGTTCTTGCCCGCCGACAGCATTGTGCTGGATTTTGCAATCATCCTGCTAACGTGCGGAATGTGCTACGGCTTCTATCTGGTCTGTGAGAGACCCTTTGCGATCTCGAAATCTTCGAGACGAGTTCGATGACCGCTACAAAAGCCTGCGGTCATTACTAGCAGTCAACTCGGGGAAGTTCTGCCAACTTCGGCCCGTGGTCCGTGCTATTCTGGGGAATCGGAAAACTGGTTTCTCTCCCGATGCGTTTACCATGCCGTTGTTCTGCTTCCCAAACCCGGACGCCTTGCGGTTGTCACTCGTGTCCGGCATTGTGCCTGCGGACGTGGCCGTCGAACCGGCGCGGGCGGAAACGGACGGTGCGGGGCGAATCTGGGTCGAATTCCCGAGTGGGTTTCCCAAAGAGGCCATCGCCGCCCTTACCCGCATCGGCGTGACGATTCATGGCCCCGGCAATGGACCGAAGTTGCAGTCCGTGACGCGGTGGGCCGAGTTGTTGCCACTGAAGCCAAGTCGTGGCACGGCCATCAGCGGTCGGGTGCTGATTGAAGTTCCAGACGAGCATCTCACGCGGACAGTCTCTACCGTTCAACGGCTCCGTTCGCAACCAATCGAAGTGCGACTTGTTGGTGCGGGAAACCGATCGTGGATCGTTTTGAGCGACCCGTCGCCGTCACTGATACTGATGTTGAACGACCAGACCCGTGAGACAAAAGTATTCGTCGAACACGCCACGCGGGTGTGGATCGAGTCCGGATGGGTTCACCCCTTGGAACAGCACATCGCGGCGCCGGATCAGCATTCAGTTATGCTTCGTGCCGGTCACCCGTGGCAAGTTGTTCGGAATGAACCCGGACACCAGGAATCCCAGCAATTCGTCCTGCGAGCGGTCCAGAACCCGAAGCGCGTTGAACGACCCGCTTCGCTTTCCATTCCAATCTCACTTCGACTCCGTCGTTGTCCTGAACCCCATCCCGAAGTCATCCTGTGGACGATTCCGGGAGACGGGTCCGTTGAACTAGCAAGCCTGGCAAACGAAACGGATGAGCGCGTGCTTCGCCGATACCGTGTTGCCGTTGTGAACAACGACCCTCAACACTGGACCGTGTTACAAGCCATCAATTCTAATGCAACGTGCCCACCCCTATTGCCCGACAACCGGGGGTATGTGCCTCACCCTGTCTTGTCGAACGTGTTTCTTCCTGCGGGGTATCAACTGACACCGTCGATCCGACCGCACATTTTGGCGAAAAGTCTCGGCTTGAAAGCGGGCGACATCGTGTGGCTCCAACTGAACGCCGGCGGCACGTTCACAAGGCATCGGGTGCCGTTAAAGTCATTTCAGAACTTAGCGGATATCGTCCGCTACCAAGTGGCTCCGACCGCAAAATTGCGTGGACTCGGTCAGCGCACGCCGATTTTTAGCCTACCTCGTTTCGTTGTGGAAACGGAGCCACAATCGCCAGTGTTTATCACACGATCGGAGTCAATCGGGACTGCCCCCGCTGCACCAACTCAAGGCTCGCGGGAGGGTTGGCTGAGTCGTTCGATTGGCCGCGTGGCCGGGAAACTCTTGAGCGGAAAAGCGATCGCTCAAACCGGGAAGAAGTATCGAACACCCGAACACCCGAAACCAACTCCAACGGTTGCCCCTCCCGTCCGGCTTCTGGACAAATTGTCGTCACCGCAAATCCTGTTAATGGGCAACGAGTGGACGACACGACGCCTGGAATTGGAGCAACGAATTCTGACGGACTTACCTCGCCTTCCACCGGCGGCGCGGGCACTACTTTGGACCGAATTGGCAGAGGTTTACACCGCAGTTGGGTACCCGGCGGATGCGGCCGTTTGCTGGTTGAACGCGATTTGGGACGATGACCCGCCGCCATTGAAATGGCTGAGTTACTGGCTTGCTGCCGAGAGCCGGGCCTCGCGCCTGACACGCGGGCCACTTGAACTACCGGTTTTGTTAAACGAAGTCCGATCTGCGCAGGCAGCCCGTGTGGCGATGGCCTACCTGTGTTGGGGCGCCGCGCAGCCGTCGCCGCCTACAGAATTGTTCGTGCATCTCGGCGATCTCGTGGGCTTGTTGGACGATCACGAGGAAGAACTTCCGGCCCGAGGCGTGTGGTTAGCCCGGCTCGCCGTGTCGAAACTGACGGACGGCGACGCTCTGGGTTTAGCACGTTGCCAGGATCGAGTCTTTCAACGGCTCGTCGAGAAAGGGCCAGGACTCGACCTGGATGCGCCGTCCTTCTTGCGGTTCCGGGGCGTCGCAGCGGGGGAACGATTTTCGACCGCCCGAGAATGGTTGATTCGCATCCGCGATCCCATCCATCGCTGGCTCAGTCGGTTAACCACCTCGGGGCGGCTTCAGTGGGCGGGTATTGACGGCGAACTCACCAACACGACCGCCTACGCGGATCTCATGGTGGCGTGGGGACTGAGTGTCGTCGGTGATCGGACGCGATCCAAAGAGCTTGAAAACCACGCAAGTCGCGTCCTGTTGGAAAGCACCGGGGCCGGTCTCGATCCGGCGGTCGCTCGAATTCTTCTGGCCACATTCACCGATCGGATCCGTGCCGCACAAGATGGACGAGCGGCTGCTCCCATACTTCGGAGCGAGTTGCGGGTTGAGTTGGGTCAACTTGATGACTTAGCCCGATACGCCGTGGATAAATTGCGGGCCACAATCGGCATCCTTGAGCCGAATGAATTGGTGAACGCCTACCAGGGGCGCGACCTCGCTGGGTTTTTAAGCACCGATGCCCTGGGCCAGCGACTGACGCAATTTCTTACGACACGAGCACCCCTACCGCAGGTGAGCAATGGCTGGAGCCTTCTGGCGGTTGACGCCGCCGACCCACCCGCAACCACGATGCCACGCATCATTTTCACGCTTCTGGAAATGGCGCCGTACCTCGACCCGCAACTTGTTGCCGCCGTGATCCCCCAAACGATACGCGCGATTGAACTGATTCCGGAGTGGGTGCGGTTGGGAATCCCGCACGCCGACGCCACCACGATGACGAACCGCTTCGGGCGGCGAATGCTGGTGGCCGCGTGCCATGCCGCGAGTTTGTTCCAGCTTCCCGACTCGTTTCGCGCCGCCACGGAGGCATTAATTGAACGCTGTGAAACACCCGATTCGGTGACGGCGCTACTGTTTGAACCGATTGCCGGCACGTACTTCCGCTGCTTGCGACGACTGGGCCTGACCCAACTTGCCGCCGTGCTACTGTCGCGGTTGCGCGGTGGTTCGGAGGCCGGGCCGCGTGAATTGGGCCTCACCGTCGGTCTGTTTGCAATCGGCGATGAAGACGCGGGGAACCGGGTGCTGAACGCGGCCAGGGATCGGTTGTTCGTGAAAAGCATCGGCGACGACCGCGAACGCACCAGCGTCGCCATCGCCTACGCCACCGCACTCGCCCACGCGCCGCCCCGTATCGCGCTCGGTCGTCTCGAAGAACTCTTTTTACGCTTGGACATGGTCTCCACGGCGGGAGCCACGAACCGCTACTACACCCTGAAACCGCTGCAACTGATTGACACCGTCATTCGCGCCGTGGTCAGCGACGATTTTTCGCTCGGGCCAGGTGTGCGCGGTTGGCTGGATGACGACGAATTCTTAATTCGCCTACGGGTGACCCGTGAGTTGCAAGCCGCCCTGAAACGAATGGAAGGCTGAATTCTATCAACAGGCAGCGTGCCGATGCGGTGATGCAATACCCCGAGATCACAAAAAACATTGTCGCGCCGAGGCCGAGTTTTAAGAAATCATGTACGCCGGGAAATGTCTCTTAAAACGAAGTTGAAAATTCGAGGTGAAACGCGAAAACGAATAGAGCGGCCAGGCAACGCAGTGGACTGAGTAATGTGTATCGCATGGCTATCATCTGATTATGGGCTGTCGGTTACAAACCGGAAACGTCATGATTCACAGAGACTATCGAAGTATCGAGTTCGAAATAACACAAAGACGTGGTAGTACAAAAATCACTGTGTAGGAATTTCCGTCAATACATGGAGCAAGCTGCCAACTCGGGTGCATCGAAATAAGTTGCTAGCGTAAAACAGTCGATTGGGAATGAGGTTACAACTCAATTCTCTGTGGCCCTGATAAAAAAAATTCACCATAAGACACAGTGGACGTAGTGAAGTTCATTAGAATTGGCTTCGGATTGCTCTGCGCTCTCTGCGTCTGATGGTGAATTCGGTTTCGAGAGGTCCAGCAAAGTGAGGGACTACTTTACAGGCCACTCTTTTGGAGGTGTTGTTTCATGTCCGCGTGAATCCGGCGGCGCACGAGATACTCGTCTTCATCAAACCACCGCCGGGCTGCCGGTCCGAGGGCAAAGTCATCGCTCACGACCGCAAGGACCACTTCTTCCACGAGGTTGAGGTGGAACCGCGAGTAGAACTTGCTCGTGGTGAACGAATTCACGATTCGTCCCGGTTCCATTTTGCGAAACAACTCCGCGATTCGCGGCAACCCCGTCTCCGCTGGCCCTTGCCCCAATGCCGCAACGTAGGCTTGCGCGAGCGGTGTGAAATCTTTTGACGCGAGCTTCATACCAGTCGGGCCGATGAGTTCGTCACGGGCGATGTCAAGGATCGGGGCGGCTTGGTCGCTCAGCCCGAAGGTGAGCCAACCACCGGCGAGGTTCAATAAACTTTGCAACGCCTTGCCCCACAACTCGGGCTTAGTGGCGTAGCGTTCGCGCAGCTTTTGCGGCGTTTGACCGCCGAGGATCACGTCTTGCATCCGGTGGAGCAGCTTGTCAATTTCGTCCCGCAACCCCAGCTTCCGCAAGCTGCGCAGGCACTGCCCCGCAACAATGTTGACCAACTCGTACCGTTGTTCTTCGGACTTGCTTTTCATCAACTCGACGAACTGATCGACGAGTTGTTGCATCACCTCGCGCCGGTCGAAGTGGGCCGCGAGGAACAGTCCGCGTTCCAGCAGTTGGCCTTGTTTCTTCGGCAAATCCGCTTGTTGCGGTCCGGTCGCCGTTCCGACCGCCCGCATCGTTTCCGGGACCAGATTCAACAACTCAACGGTGAACGGTTCCCCGACTCGACCCGCGAGCGGCAAGGCGTTCACGAGCACCATGAAGCGGTTGTCTGCGGTGGGTTTCCCGTTCACACCGTTGCGATAAAGTTCCCGAATGGTACGAGAAAGCGTGATCGGGTCTTTGGTCTTCGGCAACTCCGTGAGCGCCTTGCGAAGCTCGTCGTTTTCCTTCATGTACTCGTGGTACGGGTCGAGCTTTTCTTGCGGTTCGAGGATCCGCGACTGTTCGCGCATCCGCGAAATGGCGTAGAGACCGATGCGGTTGGGGTTGTCCGATTTTTGGTTGATGTTCGACTGTTTGGTGATGGAGTCCAACTCGTCGAGCACCTTCACGTCCAGTACACCGGCGTGCGGTTTTGCGGCGATGGCCTGTTCAACGCGGAACCGCAGGGCTTTGAACAGGAAGCTTGCGGCCACGCCACGGTCCTCAGTGGGTTTGAAGTTTTCGAGGACGTGCCGGGCGGATTCGACCAGCGCGCGGGCCGGTGTTGATTCACCCAACTTGGCGAGACCGAACGCAAAAAACAAATCCATGTAACCCAGCGACGCCATCTGATCCGAGTGCCCCATGCTCGCCGGTTGCTTCATGCTGGACTCGGCCCATGCCTTCACGATGCCGTGCAATTCGAGGGCTTTTTCTCGCACGTGCCGGATGCGCTCGGAGTCCTTCAAGCCCGCCGACCGCAGGAAAAACGGCACGTCGCGCTCCGGCTTCATTCCTTCTTCGAGGAGCCGTTGCAGAATCCGATCGCGGACCCGTGCCAGACCAAGGGTATCCGCCCCGTTGAGTTGGGCGATTCTGGACATCACCAGCCACAATGCCCGGACTTGGAGTTTTGATTCGTGGGCTTCCAAGTGCCGT
>JANLRE010000958.1:0-7206 GCA_031368205.1 Fimbriiglobus sp.
ATCGTAGACGTAGACACCGTGGACAGTCCCAACACCACATCGAACGCAACCGCCCGAACGGTGGTATGCTGTTCGACACCACCAACCGACCCGACTGAAATCCCACCCACGAAAGGGACGTGACCCGTGGCATCCATAGCAGACGATCCGAACGGGCGACGGCGCATCTTGTTCGTCGCCCCCGACGGCAGCCGGAAGACGCTGCGTCTCGGCAAGATCGACCGCAAGAGGACGGAAGCCATCACCCGCCACGTCGAGAGCCTGTTGTCGTCCAAGATCGGCGGGCAACCCGTCCCCCGCGAAACCGCAACGTGGCTCACCGGCATCGGGCAATCGCTCCGTGACAAACTGGTTGCCGTCGGGTTGGTCGAAGCAGAGAACGGTTTGCAGGGAACTGAATTGAGTGAATTCCTGAGCGCCTACATGGCAAAGCGCACCGACATCAAACCGGCATCACTGTTAGCGGTCGAACAAGTCGTTCGCAACCTGACGACGTTTTATGGCGTCGATCGACACATCAGTAGCATCACGGCTGGCGAAGCCGAAGACTTCAAACGGTGGCTGACATCCGAGGCCCGAACCCGTGGCGGGGTACAGGAAAAGACCCCCGGCCTCTCACCCGCAACCGTGGCCAAACGGTTGCAGCGAAGCTCCGCGATTTTCAACGACGCCTTCAAGCGGAAACTCATTTCGGAGAATCCTTTCGTCGGAATCAAGCAACCCAAGAGCACGAACCCGGCCCGTCAAGCTTATATTCCCGTCGAAGTGATTGAACAACTCATCGAACAAGCCCCGTCTGTCGAATGGCGTTTGCTTCTGGCGATGAGCCGATATCTTGGCGTTCGCGTTCCTAGTGAACCGTTTTCCATGACCTGGGATTGTGTCGATTGGGAGCGGAACCGCATTCGCATCCCTTCACCCAAGACGGAAGTACACGGCAAGAACTTCCGCGTGGTGCCCCTACTACCGGACGTGAAACGACATCTTGAGGAAGCCTTCGAGCAAGCCACGGTGGGAAGTATCTACATTTTCGAGCGGCTTCGAGAACGGGACTCGGTCAAGCACGCGGAGAAAGGGTTCTGGATGAACCTGAACTTGAGACAGCAACTCTTGCGGATGTTGACCCGTGCCGGAATCAAACCCTGGCCCCGCCTCTGGCACAATTTGCGGGCCAGCGCCCAAACCGACCTAGCGAATCGTTTCCCGATTCACGTTGTTTGTGAATGGTTGGGTAACACGAAGGCTGTTGCCCAAGATCACTACTTGCAAGTGACCGATGCTCACTTCAATGCTGCCGAAACAGGCGGCGCATTTTCCGGCGCACTGAACGCGCAAAAACCGGCACAGCAGGCAGCGGCAGGGAATAGCAAAGAAGTGCAATCATCGACCGAAACGAATGAACCGCAAGGGTTTATGCAATCCCCTGCGGTTCCGTGCGACATACTGCACAATCGTTTAGTTGCGGCGGTAGGATTTGAACCTACGACCTCCAGGTTATGAGCCTGGCGAGCTAACCGGGCTGCTCCACGCCGCGTTCTATATTGGAAGCTTATCAGGCGTGGCGGAGATGGGAAGGGGAATTCGCTTGGCGTTTGCAGAATGCTTCATGAGTTTGTGGTGCCACTCTCACCATTTCATTGACCAAATTGCTTCGTCGTGCGACACTTCTGGCACTGCTTGCTTGGCTCTTCACGCTTTGAGGTGATTTGATGCTTGTTCAGTCTAGGCATTTTGTGCGGTGCTTCTCGTGTCTTTTGTGCTTCGGTCTGGTCGCGGGGTTCGTCAGTATTCAGGGCCAGTCACTGCCACCGCTCTTGCCCTCGAAGGTACTGAAAGGCCATACCGATCCGATTTACGCCGTCGCGGTTAGCCCGGATGGCAAACTCATTGCGACGGGCAGTTTTGACAAGTCGATCAAACTTTGGGACGCCACGACGGGTCAGGAGTTGCGGACGTTAAGCGGGAAGGGCGGTCATCAGAATCAAATCTTGACGGTGGCGTTTTCGCCGAACAACAACCTGATTGCTTCGGGCGGATCGGATAACGTCGTGAAGGTTTGGGAACGCTCGGCGTTCAAGGCCGTTGGTGCAAAAAAAGACGAACCGCTTAAGCCGGGGCCGTCGGTTCACACTGCCTTGATTGGGGTCGGGTTGGACACGGCTGTTCAACAGTGGAAGTTCTGGGCGGATGAACCGATCAAGTCTCTCGCCCACCCGAATTTGGTCGATTCGGTAGCGTTTGATAACACGGGCAACCTGCTGGCCACGGGGTGTCACGATGGGATATTGCGGGTTTGGGATGTGACGAAAGGGCAGGCAACGAAGACGATCAATGCCCACACGCTGCCGGTGGCGAACCCGATCTATGCCGTGATTTGGTCGCCGGATTTTAAGCAAATCTTGACCGCGAGTTTCGACAAGTCGATCAAAGTTTGGGATGCCACATCCGGTAGTCTTGTGCGGGAATTCCGACCGGGTGCGGACAAGGCCCCTGTCAAACCGGAGGTCAGCAAATTGGCACCCGCCCTAATCGGTTCGATCGGGGCAGCGTGGTTGAACGCCCCGCCGGAACGGGGTCATCGGGATCAGGTTTTCACGTTGGCTTTTCACAAAGATGGCAAGTTGCTGGCGTCGGGTTCGAGCGATCGCACGGTGAAGTTGTGGGACTTCGCGTCGGGTGAACTGGTACGCGAATTCCCGAATCCGACGTTGCCTGCTCCTGTGCCCGGTCAAACGGCGTTTTCGCATCCGGGGTTCGTTCATGCGGTGAAGTTTACCCCGGACGGCACGAAGCTGGTGTCGGTTGGCACAGCGCCACGTAACCAGGGTTATGTAGCAGTGTGGAATGTGGCGGATGGAAAATTGCTGCTGGGCCAAGAGTTGGTAATCGGGCCGATTTATTCGCTGGACATCACGTCAAACGCGCTGATTCTGGGGTGCGGTGCGAAGGTGCGGTTGCAGTCGGAATCCGAGGCGGTTGTGATCCCATTTCCGGGGAAATGACCGCCTTGCACCCACGCAGAAAATCAATTTCACCACGGAAAACACGGAACACACGGAACAAATCAGGATTTCAAATACGCCACCGTCGCGTAAAGAACGATTTTCCCGCTGTTTCATCATGTCGATGAATTTTTTCCGTGTCATCCGTGTATTCCGTGGTGAATGATTTGGTCTAAACTGTGTGCATCGCGGTCGATTTTGTCTGCGACCGCGACACGAGGGTGGGAATGAAGACGATTTTTATTGATTTCGGCAACGTGATCGGGTTCTTTGACCACTTCCGTGCGATTCTACAATTGACTGCCTTCACCGATCTTTCGGCTGTGGAGTTGGAACGCACCCTTTATGCCGGGAAGATTGAAGACGATTACGAAGCGGGTAAAATCACCACGGCGGAGTACGTGCGGAGTGCCAAGGAACTGGGGCGGTTGCGTTGCACGGACGAACAGTTTCTTGCGGCCTACACGGACATCTTTTGGCGTAACGATGAAGTGTGTGAATTGATACCCCTGCTGAAACCGCACTTCCGGCTTGTATTAGCGAGCAACACCAACGAAGCCCATTACACCACGTACATGCACCAGTATGCGGACGTGATGCAACACTTTGATGCGCTGTGCCCGTCTCACCACGCTGGAGTACGAAAACCGCACCAGCCGTACTATGAATACTGTCAGCAGTTCGCCGATGCCGAACCTGGGGAGTGTCTGTTCTTGGATGACCTCACACGGAACATTGTTGCTGCGGAATCGCACGGGTGGAAAGGACTCCATTACCAGACTGGCGATAAGATTCTCGATAAACTCCGCACACTCGGGGTTCAGCTTGGCTGAGCGTTTCGGTAAATCAAGTGAATGACGTATGCGTCGGGATGATCCACGGAGTGAATTCATGAACGTTTTGCAACAAGCCGACCCCGCAATTTGGCACGCGATTCAAGCGGAACGATCACGCCAGCGGTTCGGCCTGGAGATGATCGCATCGGAGAATTACACCAGCGCCGCAGTCATGGCCGCACAAGGTTCGGTACTCACGAACAAATACGCCGAAGGCTACCCCGGCAAGCGATACTACGGCGGCTGTGAATTTGTTGATGAGGCGGAGCGGATTGCGATTGATCGGACGAAGCAATTGTTCGGTGACGTTCACGTCAACGTGCAACCGCATTCCGGTGCGCAGGCCAACATGGCGGTGTTTCTCGCGGCGTTGCAACCGGGTGACATGATCTTGGGTCTGGACCTCGCGCACGGTGGCCACCTGACGCATGGCATGAAGTTGAACTTCTCCGGCAAGTATTTTCAAGTCGCAAGTTACGGTGTCACGAAGGACACGCACCGGATCGACTTCGACCAGGTCGCTTCGCAAGCACGAGAACACAAACCGAAGATCATCATCGCCGGGGCCAGTGCCTATCCACGGCTGTACGACTTCGCTAAGTTCGCGGAGATTAGTCACGAAGTCGGCGCGCTGTTGATGGTGGACATGGCCCACGTTGCCGGACTTGTGGCAGCGAAACTGCACCCGGACCCGGTGCCGCACGCGGATTTTGTTACGTCCACGACGCACAAGACCCTGCGCGGGCCGCGTGGCGGGATCATTCTGTGTGGGGAGAAGTGGGCGAAGCCGATCGACTCTGCCGTCTTCCCTGGGGTTCAGGGCGGACCGCTCATGCACGTGGTCGCGGCCAAAGCGATTGCGTTCGGCGAAGCCTTGCGACCGGAGTTTCGGACCTACCAAAGTCAGGTCTTATCGAACGCCCGAACGCTGGCGGCTGAACTGGCTGCCGCCGGGTACCGCATCATTTCCGGCGGGACCGATAACCACTTGATGCTGGTCGATGTGTTCTCCAAGAACGGGGTGACGGGCAAAGTGGCCGAACTGGCACTGGATCAATCGGGGATCACCGTCAACAAGAACATGATTCCCTACGACCCCCGGAAGCCGATGGACCCGTCGGGTGTTCGCATCGGCACGCCGGCACTCACTACGCGCGGGATGAAAGACGCGGAGATGAAACAAATTGCCAAGTGGATCGTCGAGGTGTTAGGCAAGCCGACCGATGACGACTTGATCTCGCGGGTGCGGGGCAGCGTCCGCGAACTCTGCGAACAGTTTCCGGCCCCGTGCGAAGCGGCGTAAAGAGATAAGAACTTTACCACCGAGGCACAGAGAAAACCATGTGTATTCGAGTCTGGTCAAGTTTCGGGCGGTTACGTTCGATCGGTTTTCAACCCCGGTGGGGTTGAAAGACAACTCGGCCCGATTTATCTAGTCGTGTGTGGTGAATCCGGTTTTGTTTGGATCATAACCTAGGAACATCGACGTGAATGGTGGTCCGGTTTTCGCTACGCTCATCTGCTTCGCTGGCGTACTCTTCGTGCTTCTCGGGTTCGAGATCACGGTGTTCCGCATCGCGTGCTTGGCTTGCCGCGTCCCGCAGCCTGGGTTCTTTCGCAGCATCGGTATGGTGATGGTGCTGCTGGTCGTGCCTGCCATTGTTGACGGGATCGTCGGCAGTGTTCTCTTTGAACTTTACAAAGCCAGCAACTACCCGCTCTGGGAAGCGGGGCTGGTGCAATTCTTCCTCGCCTTGCCGATTCACATGGCGATCTGTTCCACGATTCACGCTAAGATGATGAGCTTGCGGTTGGGCCAGGGCATCGAAGTTTGGTTCGTGGAGAAGGTGATGAAGTTCACTCTGTTGCTCCTGATCGTCGGAGCCGTGGCGTTAGTCTTTTTCTTCAAGCAGGCCAAGGGATGATCCGTTACTTTGCGACCTGTGCCCGTGGGATCGAACCCGTTCTAGCCCGCGAATTGACCGCCCTCCAAGCCAATGACATCACGTTGGGACGCGGCGGCGTGGCGTTCACCGGCGACATCGAACTGGCGTACCGGGCCAACCTTTGGCTACGGACTGCGGTGCGGGTGTTACGGCCGGTGCTGGAAGAGATTGTGCGCACTTCGGACGAACTGTACGAAGCCGTCCGGACGATTGATTGGTCGCAGTACATGTCCCCGGAGCAAACCCTCGCGGTCGATTGCAACGTTAAAAACTCGGGCATCACGCACTCTCAATACGCTGCCCGCCGTGTGAAGGACGCGATTTGCGACCAGTTCCGCGACAACATCGGGATCCGACCGAGTGTGGACACCGAAACGCCCAGCATCGGGTTGAACCTCCACATTGCGAACGACAAAGCGATTCTCAGCCTGGATAGTTCGTGGGATTCACTCCACAAACGCGGCTATCGACCGATCCAAAGTCGGGCGCCGCTGAACGAAGCCTTGGCGGCAGGGCTGTTGTTGCACCTGGGCTACGACGGCACGCAACCGCTGTTCGACCCGCTGTGCGGCTCCGGTACATTTCCGATCGAAGCCGCCTGGATTGCGATGAACCGCCCACCCGGACTGACGCGAAAATGGTTCGGATTCTACGGTTGGCGTGAGTTTGATAAGGGTCTCTGGTCGTCAATGCGGGAAGAAGCCAGAAAAGGTGTGTTAACAACGTTGCCCGTCACGATCGGCGGTTCGGACATCCGCGACGACGCGATCTACTTCTCCAACGAAAACGCCAAAGGGGCTGGGATCGGGAACCTGCTCACGTTTGCAAAACGAGACATCCGCATGGCCCGCCCCCCGGCTGGTCCGTGCGGCCTCATCATCTGCAACCCGCCCTACGGTGAACGACTTGGCGAAGAAGAAGAATGGGACGAACTCTACCGCACCATCGGCGACGTGGTCAAAGCACATTGGGGTGGCTGGCAACTCGCGGTGTTCACATCAAATGATTTGCTGGCACGCAAAGTCAAGCTGCCGGTGAAAACGTCAACGCCCTACTTCAACGGCAGCTTGAATTGCAAACTCTGGCAATACCGTACCACACCCGGCAAAGGGTGAGCGTCACATCTGTTGGTGAAAGGTTGCCCACAGTGACGACCCAGGGCGTCGTCGCCAAGCCTCCTCGCCCTGGGCTGGGTGCTCCCAGGCTTTCAGCCTCAAGTCACAATGCTCGCCAGTGCAGTGGATAAATTTTCCACCAACTCTCGTGACGCTTATCCAGTTGGTCCCCACAGGGTGAATACCGCTTTACTTCTTGAAATCCCCCGCGCGGATGATGACCAGTTTCTTCGGGTCCACGTGCTTGCGGAACACATCGGCAACCTTGGCAGACGTGAGCGCGAGAATCGCCTTTTCCTGCGCGGCG
>JANLRE010000962.1:0-3441 GCA_031368205.1 Fimbriiglobus sp.
GGGTTTTTTTTTTTTGGTGGTGGTTGGGTCGTTTTGTTCCCTCCGTGTTTATTTGGATCGGGGCGCCTCCCAAACCCCCCCACGACCTACAAACCAACCTCGCCACTACCGCTTCGGCAGTTCATACGCGGCCATTTCGCGGTGGTTGCGGAGGAAGAGTTGGTTGCCGGCGAGGGCGGGGACGTTCCAAGTTCGGGTGGTGAAGACTTCGAGTTCGCCGAGTTCGCGGTGTTCGGTCGGGTCGGCGGCGACCATCACGACTTTGCCCTTCTCGGTGGTCATCACCAGCACGTTTCCGCTCAGCACGATTTGCCCGTTGCCGTAGTTCCCTTCGTACCAGAGGCGTTTGCCAGTCGTGGCGTTGACGCACGCCAGCTTGTTGTTTGAGAAGCCGTAGAGGTGGCCGTTCGTGAACACCGGGTTGGCGAACCGGGCCACGAGGTTGCGGTTCTTCCAGACTTCTTTTGTAGTCCAAGTGCTACCATCCTTGCGGACTTCGACGACCGCACCGCCATTGCCGACTTCGCTGGAAACGAACACCCGGTCCGCGCCGACGACCACGGGCTGGGCGCTATTCATGCCCATCGCGGTCTCCCACGGGTAACGCCACAGTTCGGCCCCCGTCTTCGGGTCGTACCCACCCAAGCCGCCGAAGTCGAACACCAGAACTTGCTCAACGCCCGATAAGGTGACCTTCTGCGGAGAGGCATACGCCGCACCGTACTTGCCGTTCGCCCAGGCTTTTTTGCCCGACTTGCGGTCGTAAGCCGCCACGCCTTGGTTCGTGTTGTTCTCCGGATTGATGCCGGGGTTCACGATCACCAGATCGCCCACGATGAGCGGTGAACCGGACATCGCCCACTTGAGGTTCGTGGCTCCGTTGTCGTCGAGAATGTTGACCTTCCAGCGCAGTGTGCCGCTGGCACCAACCACGCACACCAAATCACCGTTGGCCCCGAGTGTGTAGACATCGCCGTCCGCGATGGCGGGTGTGGTGCGCGGGCCGTCGCCGCCCATCGGCTCGGACGTGCTGAACCGGGCGCTGTAAGCGTACTTCCAGCGCTCCCGCCCGGTATCCCGTTCGTAACAGACGACGACTTCGTCCCCCTCCCGCTGCTCCATCGTAATCGCGCTGTTCCCGGCAATTGCGATTCCGGCGTGCCCGGTGCCGACGGGGTGCTTCCAAAGTTGCTTCGGCGGCGCGGCCCAGATGTCCGAGAGTTCGATGCCCGTTGTGCTGCCGTCCCCCTTCAAACCCCGGTAGAACGGGCTGTCCGACTGCGCGACTTTCAGGTCAGCCCCACCCGTCGCGGGTTGGATTTGTTGCAGGTGTTCGGCCAGGGCTTCGTCGTGAGTACGTTCCCAGCGATACTGAACAATCGGCGACATCTGCCCGTCAAATTCCACCTTCTGAACCAGAGCAATGAACCCCGCGACGACCGCTAGCCCCAACCCAACCGCCGAAAACCGCCGCTTCATCGAGTAGCCGCTGAAAAACAGAAACCACGCGCCCAGCACGAGAAGCGAGATCATCGTGACCATCTGGAACGCGATCATCGCGTTCATGAAATGCTCCAAGCCGATTTCCTGGCGCTGCATTGTCCGGACGACCAGCCACAACAAAAATGGCACCGTGATCGCCACGAACGGCACCCGATGCCGCCGCATCCAACTTCGCGTGACTGGTGAATCCGGCATGGCAAACCTCGTCATCAGGAGTGGGCGAAGAAAGGGAATCGTTGTTCGCTACTTTCCCGAATAGTGTATTCTTCACGTCCGTCGAGATCTTGCGAGAAAATCAGACCCTGTTTGATTTCACGCTACGATTTTAGCTAAATATGGTGTTGCCCCGCATGGCTTCCATGCTGTTCTTGCGAGAATTGTCATGAAGTTTCTCATCACGCTGCTGGCTGTTTTCCCAACCGCTAGTGCGGCATTGGCAGCAGACCCGGTGCCCAACTGGCCGCAGTTTCGCGGTGCCGGTGCGTTGGGTATTGCGGACGCGGAAAAGCCGCCCGTGGAAATCGGGCCGATGAAGAACGTGAAGTGGCAAGTCGCGGTCCCGCCGGGAGTGTCCTCGCCCGTCATCTGGGGCGACAAACTTTTCCTGACCGCCTTCGAGGATAACAAACTCTTCACCATCGCCTACAGCCGCACGGACGGTAAGGAACTGTGGCGTCAAGAAGCCCCCGCCGCCAAGATCGAAGCGTACCTCAAAACCGAAGGCAGCCCCGCCGCGTCCACGGTCGTGACCGACGGCCAACGGGTGATCGCGTACTTCGGTTCGTGTGGGTTGCTCTGTTACGACTTCGACGGCAAGTTGCAGTGGAAGTACACAATGCCGTGCGCGGAGACGAATTACGACTTCGGGAGCGGCACGTCGCCGATCCTCGTGGACGGGCTGGTGATCTTGGGCCGCGACTTGATGAAAGGCTCGAAGCTCTTAGCCGTGGATGCGAAAACCGGCTCGTTGTTGTGGGAGAAGTCCCGCGAAGGCACCCCGACCTGGTATTCCAGCCCCGCGATTTGGGGTACGCCGACCGGAAAGCAAGTCGTCCTTCCCGGCCATCTGAAGTTAACGGGGTATGACCTCAAAACCGGCGAATCGAAGTGGACCGTTTCCGGAATGCCTGCCGTGACTTGTACCACCCCGATCGTCGTGGACGGCGAGTTGATCTTTGCCGGGTGGTCCCCCGGCGGCGCGACCGACTTCAAGATGCCGTCGTTCGATGAACTTCTCAAACAAGGCGACGACGACGGCGACGGCGTACTCACCGAGAAGGAATCCGAAAAGACGTTCCTCAAAGGCTTTTTCAAGAACAACGACACCAACCACGACGGCAAGCTGACCCGTGAGGAGTGGGACGCGGGCATCAAAGCGATGTCGTCCGGAAAGAACTGTGCGGTGGCCATCAAGCCGGGCGGCACCGGCGACATCAGCGCGACCCACGTCCGCTGGAAAGTCACGAAAGGGATGCCGTATGTCCCCTCGCCGCTGGTCTATCGCGGGCAGATGTACACGGTGAGTAATCGCGGCCAGTTGTCCGCCTACGACGTGAAGACCGGCAAAGAAGTCTTCACCGAAGAAAACATCGGCCTAACGGGCGCCTACGCTTCGCCCGTGGCCGCCAACGGTTACGTCTACCTGTTCGGCCTCGACGGAACCACAGTGGTGCTGAAAGCCGACGACTTCGCGGACGTGAAGCACCGCGTCAAGTTCCCCGAACGCATCGCGGCCACGCCCGCCATCGTGGACAACACGCTGTACGTGCGTGGCGCCAAGACGCTGTACGCCTTCAGCGAGAAGTAGAGAACTGGCTCGTCGCACTGGTCGATTGTGTTCGTATTCTGGTAGGTCGTGGTCGAGTCTTCGAGGCCCGACACAAACGAGCGAACGGAGAAAGGCTCAGCCGCTTGATCTGCGGGTGTTGAATGTCGGGC
>JANLRE010000963.1:0-5122 GCA_031368205.1 Fimbriiglobus sp.
CCTCAAGCAGTGGTGCGAAGACCTTAACCAAGCGCAACAATCTGTGCGATACGCTTATGTGTTCGTAGACGAAGCAGGGTTCAAGAAGTACCAACCGAAAACATTCGTTGCCTTGGTCAACTCCTTCCGTGAGTACCAGTAGTTGTTGACGTGTAGTGGCAACAGTCGTGGTGATATTCAGTCCTGAGTAAGAAGTACAAATGAACCTCCCCAACCCTCTCGATCCGTCCCCCGGTAACGCGCAAGACGTGCCGAACGTGGAAGAGTCACCCATCAAACAGGACTTGAACACTCTCCCGCCGAAATTGCGAGCAGTGGCCGAATCGGCGAGGCGATTGGGGTACTTGAAGCAAAAAATGAAGATGACGCAGACGCACGCGGACCGGCTGGCGGAGAAGAACAAGGCGGCGACCGACGGCGAAGCACCACGTCGAAATGAAGAAAGCATTGGGGACGAAGATCACAACGGTAACAAAACCTGACCGGCAGCCGCGCAAATGACACTTACAAACAGTGACGTTAACTAACAAAGCCATCTACCTGAATCACGGTAGTTCCGAACCAACTCACTTCTGCATGTGGACTACCCCTTCCTTTTCGCTCTCATCAGCGGGAATCCCTAATAACAAAGCGCACGCTAACCGGAATCGTTTCGACGGTATGGAAGGATGACAGGCGATGTCAGCTTGGTGGCTTGGATCAACGTCAAAATGGTGAACCGGATGTGTTCCGGGAGTTGATCCCAGTTGGCCAGTTCCGGGGGCAGACTCGAATCAGTGGGGTCACTTTGGGGGTCACCGAACGCCGCTTCCGTCGGCAAACCCTGCAAATCGTAGAGTTTTAGCGGGTTTGTCTGGGGACTGTCGATCCGGAGGTTGCGGGTTCGAGTCCCGTCGTCCTCGCTAGAAAATATGGGTTTTTTGAGACCCTCGACACTACCTTAAATCATTTTTTACAGAAAAAGCAACCCGTGCCCAATTGATGGTGGACGGGGGACAGCAACCAAAAGGCTGTCGTGTGGTGCTTCCATCACGGTTTCTTGGCCAGAGGGGATTTTCTGTGGCACGCACTCCTAAATCTTGACTCTGGCACGGTCATTAGTTCTATTTCGTTACTATTCTTGACACTCGCCACAAGCTCGACCCGTCAAAGACGATGCCGAATAACAATTCCACGAGTTGATGGCCGCTTACTGAACACCCGCCTTCTGTAACAATCGTTCATCACCACCAAAACCATGAATCCACTCGCCGTCGGAACATAGCTAATATCCGCAGGCGAGCGCGGAGGTCACAGCGGGCGATGATCTTACCGACCTAGAGCGATAATCAGGGCTTCACGCGCTGTGGCGATCGGGTGGATCACGACGTTTGCTTTAATTTCTGCTGGAAGCTCGTTGACCACGGATGCATTCGCGGCAGGGATGATGACCTGTTTTCGGCCGGCCCGCACCGCGGCGGTGATCTTCTGGACTAGCCCACCCACGGGGCTGACATCGCCGTGCAACGCCACCTCGCCGGTGAACGCGAACCCTGGCTTCACTGCCTTACCCGTCAGCGCCGAGACGATGCCCACGACGAACGCCAGCCCCGCCGACGGGCCGTCCTTCGGCTCCGCGATTTTGACCAGATGGACGGCCACAGTCTGCGATTTGAGGCGCTGCTCCGGGATGTTGAACTCGCGGAAGTTGGCGCGTACTAGGTTGTAAACCGCCCGCACGGAGTCCGAGAGGGTTCCGCCGTGTGACCCCGTGACCTGCACCTTCGCGACGCCTGTAATCGCCGAGACTTGAATCAGAATCAGTTCGCCGCCCGCCTCACGGCCATCCACCATTTTCACGCCCAGTCCGGTCACGACCCCCACAACAGATTCGACGTTCAGGCGGTCCTGGGTCGGGTCGATCTCACGCAATTGCAGGTCCGCTGCAGCATGGGACGTGACTTTCACGGGTGCGATCAGCCGGGGCTTGAACTCGCCCGGCGCTAGCGCACAGAGTTGCTGATGAACACGTTGCCGGAGTTCGCACGCGAACGTCACTAGCTCCAGCAACTCCGGGGCGGTGACGTTGCCGTCCGGGTACAGCAGTTTAATTAGCCCACTGGCGATGCGTTCGACCGAAACCTGGTCGCGCCGCGTCAACCCGGCGTGTAACGGGACTTCGCGGACCCGGTCCACGAACGAATCGTCGCGCATGCGGACCAGCACTTCCCCGAAGTAGTCGGTCACGAACCCGACCCCCGTTGCGACCGAGCCGGGGCTAATTTTCGGCAACTCCCAGCCGGGGATGTAGCCGTGCATCCGGTCTTGAAACGCCGTGTCAATCAACTCTTGCGGCAACGGTTCCAGGAGGTGGAAATACTTGGGGTGGGGTTGGCCGCCGTCCACGTCGATGTTTCCGGTAAAGACCAGCCCGGCGTCGGACGCGAAGCTTAGCGCCCCTCGGCTGAACTGACCGCTTTCCATGAAGTCTTTCAGTGTCGAGATCGTCTCGTCGCCGTCGCCGAACGTCGTGTGGGCGATCTCGTCAAAGACCACCACCTTGCGCGTGCCGAGGATGCCGACCTGTTTGGTCGAGAGGTTTACGAACAGGTTCGCCGGGGTCGTCTTACCGCCCGAGATGGTGAACACGCGGGGTGAGAGGTTCCGCAGCAGGAACGTCTTGCCGGTTTGCCGTGGCCCGAGTTCGATCAGGTTCACGTTCCGCTCGACGAGCGGGATCATGCGGGCCAACAGCAGCAGGCGGGTCCGGCGGTCCGGGAAGGCGCCGGCGGAATAGCCGACGCTTTGCAACACGACCGACGCCCATTCGTCGGAGGTGAATTGGGAGCGGAACGCCCGGAACTCGGCCACGTCCGGCGGGCCGACCTGGAACGGCGTGAAGGCGACGAGTTCGTTCGGCGTGGCCGAATCCTCTTCCGGTGCGTAGCGAACTTTCGCGGTGCCCCAAAGCCCGCCGAGCAGCAACCCAGGGTGCTGCTCGGTCACGACCTGCGGTACGCGCACGTTCGGGTCTCCCAGCGCCGGCACCCGCGCCCAGCGCTGACCTTGGCGCAGGTCAACCCGAACTTCGACGTTGTCAATCAGCGTGACTTCGCCGACAGAGAGAAGCTTTTCCTTCAGTAACTCGCGGTGTTCTTGATCCGGCAGCAACTCCTTAATCTTGGACTGGATTCTCGCCAGGTCGTCCTTCCAAGTGTCGGGCTTGACGTACTTGGCAATCAGGTACTCGGAGACGAACCGTGGTAGCCGCTGGAACGCCGCTTGGGACGTCAACGACTTAACGACGACCTTTTCGCCGAGGATCGTGCGGGCTTTTTTATCAAGTTCGGTCAGCGGGTGGTCATCAAACACGGACACGGTTTCATCCTCCGAAAGCATCGTCTAGGTCGGGGTTGTGTCGCAGGTCGGTCGGTACGGGTGGTTTCAAGGGCGGGTCGAGCGGATCGCCGAACGGCGCGATTAAGGCTTCGGCTGCGACTCGGAGTTCCGCAAGTTTGCGTTCCGCCATCGCCGCAAACTCCGGCCCGAGCGCCGCCGCTTTCGCAGGGTCGAGCTTGTCAGTCAGCAGTGCAAACCGGCGCCGTATCAGTTCGACGGAAAGTTCCGCCCGTGGCGGGATTTCAAGAACTGTCCTGGGATCAGCTTGTGTCGGGATGACCGGGCTGGGTGTGGGACGCGGTTGCACAACAGGTGTGCGGATTCCGAACACCGCTTCCACTTCGACGATCACGGTAGAGCCTGCATGTGACCGCTCACCGGAGGCATCCACAATTCGACCCACCAGTTCCAGCAATTCTTGTTTCTCGCCGTCGCTCGTCATCGCTCGAACTGCGTCAGTGGCTTGACGTAACTTTGGCGCGTCCGCGACGGCTATATCAATCGCGTGGTTGTATTGCGCGATCATGGCCGCACTTCGCTGACCCTTGCGGGCGAGGAACTCGCGGACAACGGCTCGCTCGGCAGGGCCAAAGTGACCGCACGATAGTGCTGCCGCGACAGCCAACCGGACGTAAGCACGTGGGCGACCGATTAAATCGCTCGGGCCGGTGGGTGGTTGAGACGTAGACTCTTTTGGCGCAGACGGCAGCGGCTCTGGTACTGGCTCAGGTGCCTTCACGACGGGCGGCGTTGGGATTTGCGTGGGCGGTTGCGGTGCTTCAACTTCGGGCGGCTCGGGTGCTTGCGTCGGGAGGCCGAACGCTGCGGTGATGCGTGCCAGTTTGACCCGCTCGCGTGAATTCCGTTGCCCACAGGCGTCGGCGATTCGCTCCGCGAGTGCAAAGAGTTGTTGTCGCTCATCGGTCGTGGTCGCGGTCTTCAACTCGTTGAGTATTTCGAGTTCATAGGCGAAGTGTTTCTCTTCCGCTTCGATCATCGGATCAATGCGCCACGCTAACTTCCCGTCGTGGCCGAATTGCCGATCCAAGTAGTCCCGCAGAACCTTTCGCTCCGAATGGGCGACGTGACCGTCCGCCTTCGCAATGAACAGCCCGAAGCGGACGACCATTCGCAGCTTCGCCAATCGTGGGTCTGCGACTTCTGGCGGGCTGGGTGTCGGCGCCTCGGGCACGTCTTTGCGAGTCGGTAGCTTTGCCGGAACTGGCACAAATGGATCCGGTGCGACTTGCGGCGACGCGATTGGGGATGATGGCGGCAAAACAAACAGCCCCGTCGTTGGCTTGGCCAGAGCCGGTGCTGTGACTGGTTTCGCAACGGGTGGCGGAACGGGGGTGGCAACGGGTTGCGGAATGGGAGTGGCAACCAGTAGTGGTTCGACCCCGACCTGGGGGAACGTCTGCGTCAAGATTTTATCGGTTAACCCGAGAGCGGGCCGCTGGAAAAAGTAGTTGAAAAATGTTACGACGCGAGAAATGTTGGTGAGTGGACGACATTCAACCAGTGTCGCGTTGATGGCGACCAGTTCCCGCTCGTTCGCCCGCTCAATGCTTTGGTATTTCTCTCTCAGCGCGGCCTGTTTTTGGCGATACTCCGCCGCCTCCGGACAACAGCCGGCGTCAAAGCGAGACCGCGCTTCACGTTCGAGTTTCGCCACCGCGTCCCGCAAATCCTTCGCCTTGATGGGGCCGATTCCGGGGATTTGCTCGAAATAACACTTTGTCAC
>JANLRE010001025.1:0-19220 GCA_031368205.1 Fimbriiglobus sp.
GGTGATGGTGCCGTCGCTGTCACTGGCGGTAGCAGCAAAGTTGATCGTCACAGGTACAAAATATTTTGCGCCAGCCTGCGGCGAGGTCAGGGTGACGGTCGGCGGATTGGAGAGTGTCGCACTCACGTTCACGGGTGCCGAAGTCGTTTGGTGTGTTCACAATCCCGCGCACGAAGTGGTGTTGCCACAATCGGTTCACGATCACGCGAGCCGTTAGCGGGTGTTCGGCGTTCGTCAGCCACTTGGCGAGATCGAGGCGATCCTTAATGGGGGTGGAAGCCGCTGTCATTACCCGTGGCACGGCAGGGGTTACGATCCCGCCCTTGCGTTTCACGTCGCCGCGCTTCAAGAGATGGGTCGCGGACGGCGACTTGTTGTCCGCCACGGCCCACGCTTGCAATAGTGGCAGCGGGCGAGTCTCTTCGATTGCGAATTGCTCGTCCTTCAACTTGTTCCGTTTTGCGCGATCCTCGTCGCTGAGGGCGTTGATGACATCATCCCATAACAGCATCACCGTCGGCTTGGCGATCTCGACCAGTTTTTTCTGTTCCTTGGTTCGTTTCTTGGCGTCGGTGGCGTAGGCTTGGCGGGACTGTTCATCTAACTTGTCAATGCGTTCGTCTGTCAGTTTTTTGCGATACGGGTCTTCGATTGCGGTGATTTGTTTCTTGACCGGGGCAAGCTTCGCTTCGACCTCGGCGGTCTGCTTCTTGTGGACTTCTTTCTCTTCGGCCTTCGCCAAATCGACATCCTTGAAGACTGTCCCGCCGAAGACCGCTTGCATTCGGTAATAATCGCCCAGCGAAAACGGGTCGAACTTGTGGTCGTGGCACCGCGCACAACCCAGTGTCACACCCATGACAGCGGAACTCAGACCGTTCACCATTTCCAGCAACACTTCCTGTCGGTTCTCGTCAGGATCGACATTGCCGCTGACAACGTGGACTTGGCCGCAACGGTGCAACCCGGTCGCGTGCCAGAGGTCGGCAACGTCGCGGGCCGTTTTATCGCGCGCCAGGATGTCGCCCGCTATTTGCTCGGTCAGGAAACGATCGTAAGGTTTGTCCGCGTTCAAGCTGCGAATGACGTAGTCGCGGTACTGCCACGCATGGGGCCGTTCGGCATCCAGTTCGTAGCCGTTCGATTCCGCAAACCGCACCACGTCCAACCAGTGCTGTGCCCACCGTTCGCCGTAGTGCGGGGACGCCAGTAACCGATCGACCAGCTTTTCGTAAGCCTGCCCGGAGTTGTCCGCGACGAACGCATCAATCTCGGCGGGCGTCGGCGGAAGGCCGATGAGGTCGAACGTCAGTCGGCGAATGAGCGTGAGTTTATCCGCTTCGGGTGCGGGTTGCAGACCGGATTTTTCGAGCTTGGCCAGGATAAACGCATCAATCGGATTCTTGACCGCTGCCGCATTTTTCACCGTCGGCACAGTGCTGCGTTTCGGTACCACGAACGCCCAATGCTCCCGCTCTTTTTTGGTCAGCACCGGATCGGCATAGTCATCCGCCGCGATGGCCACCGACGCGAGTGACAGAGCCAGAAGTGTCAAACAAACCCGGAGTTGGTGCGTCGGCATGGCGTGTCGTCCTTTGTCCTGAAAACTACATCAATAGCCTACACCAAATCGGGTGGACACTGCCACAATTTATGGGCAATTCTCACCCCTTCATCTCGCATCATCGTTGCAAGGCTTTCGCGGGGTCGGCGAAGATGGCCGGGATGCCGCCGGTGTGGATGAACACGAGGACCGAACCCGGCGGGTATCGCCCGTTCCGCACGTCGGCCATCAACCCGGCCATCGCCTTTGCGGAGTAGACGGGGTCGAGCAAAATGGCTTCCGTTGTAGCCAGTGTGTGCAACGCTTCTTGCCCCGATGGTGACGGGTGGCCGTAGCCGGGTGCCACGTAGTTTTCGTCTGCGTCGATTTCATCGGGTGTTAATCGGTGTGGCAAACCTAACAGTTCCGCTGCGGCATTCGCATCATTCGCCAAGGCAGTCGGGATCGACCACGGCCAGTGCATCGGGCAGATGAGTCGCGCCGGACAGGTCAAGCCGAGTAACTTCTTCCCCAGTGCGACGCCCGCGCCCGTCGCACCGGATGACGAGACATAAAGGGCATCGGCGACTAACCCCATTGCCGTCAGTTGCTCGACAACTTCCGCCACGCACACGGCATAGCTGACCGCCGAAAGTGGAACGACACGCGGGCGGTACCAGTAGTACGGCTTGCGACCCGCATCCCGAAATTCCTGGGCACGGTCGGCCAAGTACGCATCCAGTTCCGGACCAATCGCCGCGTCCGTGAATTCGACGTGTGCGCCGACCAAGTAATCCAGTAACAAGTTCCCTTGCGGTTCGGTGCTGTAGTGCAACCGGCTCAGATACAGCCGACATTCGAGGCCCAGTTTCGCACATCCGGCTGCCGTTTGGCGGCAGTTGTTCGATTGTACCCCCGCACCCCACACGACCATGTCGGCACCTTGTGCCGCCGCATCGCCGAGTAGGAATTCGTTGTGCCGCGCTTTATTGCCGCCTAGCAATAACCCCGTGCAATCATCGCGTTTGATAAAGACGCGCACACCACCACCGAGACGTTCCGCAAATCGCGGCACTTCCTCCAACGGCGTGGGCAAGTGGGCCAGCCGGACACGCGGCAAGCGAGACGCGGCTTCGTGAATTTGTTGGGGAGTGAGTGACTGCACGTTCGGCCCCACAAGTTGCGACACGTTTTCGGAGTCCCGACATTGTCGGGATCGTGCGAAATGAAACAAGTTCCCCGTTGGACAGCGAGCCGCGACAGGCACTATGACTAAGATGCAGAGCGATGGTGAACGAGCAGGGTTAGCATTTAGACACAACAAGAAGTCAGGAATCTGATGGCCACGGTCGCCCCACTTGCTACGAAGCCGTATTCCACAGCCCGAGCCTCGGGGAACAAACCGAAATCGGTGCTGATTATCGGTGCCGGACCGGGCGGTCTGGCGGCGGCGATTTTGTTGGCGCACGCTGGGGTTCAGGTGCGTGTGATTGAACGCCTGCCGCGAGTTGGCGGCCGGTGTTCGGCGATCGGAGAACAAGGCTTTCGCTTCGACCTTGGGCCGACGTTCTTTCTCTACCCGCGCGTGCTGGAACGGATCTTCAAAATCGTCGGTCGGGACTTGCACCAGGAAATTCCGATGGTGCGACTCGACCCGCAATACCGCATCTTGTTCGGCGGCAATGGTGAGCTGCTTTGCTCGCCGAATCTCGACAAGATGGCGGAAGCGGTCGGGAAACTCAACGTCGAGGACGGCAAAAACGTCCGCCGCTTCATCGACGAGAACCGCGTCAAACTGGAACGGTTTCGCCCCACACTGGAAAGCCCTTTTTTAAGTTGGCGTGATCTCATCAGTTGGGACTTGATGAAGTTGCTGCCCGTCTTGCGCCCGTGGAAGTCCGTCGAAGGCGAACTGCGCCGCTACTTCACCGATCCCCGCACCCGGCTCGCGTTTTCGTTTCAGGCGAAGTACCTCGGCATGTCGCCGTTCAATTGCCCGAGTTTGTTCACGATTCTGTCGTACCTCGAATACGACTACGGCGTCTGGCACCCGATCGGCGGGTGTAGCGCCGTCAGTGAAGGCATGGCCCGGATTGCCCGCGAACTCGGCGCCACGGTCTCCACCGACGAGACGGTCACTGAAGTGTTGTTCGAGGGCAAAAAAGCGGTCGGTGTTAAAACCAATCACGGGACACATCGCGCCGATGCGATCGTGATTAACGCCGACTTCGCCCAGACGATGAAGAAGCTGATCCCGAACACCCTGCGGCGGCGTTGGACGGATGAAAAGCTGGAGAAGAAGCGGTATTCGTGTTCGACGTTCATGATGTATCTGGGCATCGAAGGGCGGTACGACAACCTGCACCACCACACCATTTACACGTCCGGCGATTACCTCGGGAATCTGGACGACATTGAGAAGAATCACTGCTTGTCGCCGGACCCGTCGTTCTACGTCCAGAATGCGGGCGTCACGGATGACACGCTTGCTCCGAAGGGGATGAGTACCCTATACATCCTCGCCCCGGTGCCGCACCAAAACGCCAAGTTGGATTGGGCGAAGGAGAAACAGCGGTTCCGCGACCTGCTGATTCAGCAACTCGCCAAAGTCGGCGTCACGGATGTCGAAAAGCGAATCCGCTACGAGAAGATCGTGACCCCGGACGATTGGGAAAACCAGTACGAAGTGTACCGCGGCGCGACGTTCAACCTCGCCCACAACCTGACGCAAATGCTGCACCTTCGCCCGCGCAACCGCTTCGAGGATCTCGACGGCGTCTACCTCGTCGGCGGCGGTACCCACCCCGGTAGCGGCCTGCCGGTGATCTACGAATCCGCCCGCATCACGAGCCGGTTGTTATTGCAAGACTTCGGTCACGCCACCGAGTGGCTAGGCGAACCCGGCGCGAAAGAAGCGCCTGTCGTGTCTGTGGTGAAATAGAATGCGTACAACGAAGTTTTTTGATCGGGGAAGCAACCCCACCCCTTAGCCGCCCCTTCCCCGAAACTGAGAGGGGAACCGTGGTCTTCTCTCCCCCCGCATGCGGGGGGATTATAGGGGGGTTGATTGCTACCTCCCATAGCAGGGATGTTTTTGCCGCGGGTGGTAGATTTGACCCCACCCCGGCCCTCCCCGCAGACGGGGAGGGAGGAAGAGTGGACTTCTCTCCCCTCTCCGCATCGGAGAGGGGTTGGGGGTGAGGTGGATTTAAAAAGCAGTCGGAACCTTAGTTTTGAGGATTGTTCCGTGAATCATTCGCAGCGGGTCGGGGTTATTGGTGGTGGGCTGGCGGGGCTGGCGAGTGCTTGCACGCTGGCGGCACGGGGCTACGATGTCGTGCTGTTCGAGAAAAGTTCGTGGCTGGGTGGGAAAGCCACGCAGCTCGACGAAGCCGGGTTCCGCTTCGACATGGGGCCGACGATTCTGACGATTCCCAGCGTGCTCAACCGCATCTTCACCGAGGCCGGGCGACGCATGGGGGATTACCTCGACCTCGTTAAACTGGACCCGCAGTGGCGGTGTTTCTTCACCGATGAATCCGTTCTCGATCTCGTTTCGGACGTTGAAGTGATGGCGAAGAAACTTGAAGCGTACTCGCCGACAACCCGCTCTGCCGAAGGCTACCGGGAGTTCCTCACGTTGTCGGATCGGCTGCATCAAGTTTCGGAGAAGTACTTCTTCTGGAAGTCGATCGGCGGCATCGCGGACATGATCGACATGAAGGCCGGCTTCTCGCCGAAAATCCTCGGCGATGTCATGAGTATGCGGATGGGCCGCAGCGTGGCCGGCACCGTGCGAAAGTACGTCTCGGACAGTCGCGTTTCGCAAATGCTCGACCACTTCGTGCAGTACGTGGGTTCCTCCCCGGATGCGTCACCCGCCGTGTTGTGTGGCATCGCCCACATGCAGACCAACGACGGCGTGTGGTATCCGATGGGCGGCACGCGCGCCGTGCCCGAAGCCCTGGTGAAACTCGCCACGGAACTCGGGGTCGAGTTCCGCACGGGGGTTGGTGTCGGCAAAATCCTGCTGAATGAACCGCAAGACACGGTCACCGGCGTCGAAACTGATAGCGGCGAGCGGGTCGAACTGTCCGCGATTGTGTCCAACGTGGACAGCGTTCGGACCCACCGGGAACTGATTAACGGTGCGGCCCCGCAAGCGGTGCGGAAGTTCGAGAAGCGCCGCAAGTACGAACCCGCGTGTTCCGGCGTTGTGCTGTATCTCGGGTTGAACAAAGCCTACGAACACTTGCTGCACCACAACTTCGTGTTCAGTCACAACCCCGAAGACGAGTTCGACTTCATTTACCACAAAGGCGAACCGGCACCCGACCCCACGTGCTATCTCGCGGCCACATCCCGCACCGAACCCGGCACCGCGCCACCGGGCGGCGAGGCGCTGTACGTCCTCGTTCACACGCCCTACCTGCGACCACACCACGACTGGTCGAAGTTGTTCCCCGCGTACCGCCGGGTGATTTTGAACAAACTCAAAACGACCGGGCAAATGCCGGACATCGAGAGCCGAATAGTATTTGAATCGCACCTGACGCCGCAAGACATTCACGACCGCTACCGGGTTTTGGACGGCGCGATTTACGGCCTCGCCAGTCACGGAAAATGGCTCGGCGCCTTCAAACCGGCGAACCGCTCCCCGGACTTGAAGGGCCTTTACTTCGCCGGCGGAGCAGCCCACCCCGGCCCCGGAATGCCGATGGTGTTGATGTCCGGCTGGATCGCCGCCGATACTCTGGACCAGAATAAAGTCGTGCCGAAAACTCGCCCGGCCATGACCACGTGAGCGGAAAACCGGATAACCTAACCACGATGAACATTCACGACCAAGCACAACCCGTACTACTGCCGATCAAGTGGAACTGGCTGTTCCACGGATTCCGCCGCTACGTCATCCGCTTCGTGCGGAAAAACTTCCACGCCGTGCGGCTGTCGAAGACGAGCGAACCGTGGCCAAATGTAGATGTCCCGATTGTGGTCGTGCTAAACCACCCGGCGTGGTGGGATCCGATGATTGGCACCGTGTTGAGCTATGAATTCCCGACCGATGAGCAGTACGCCGCGATCGAAGCGGCAGCCGTGCGCAAGTACCCGCTGTTCACCAAAATGGGCTTCTTCCCGGTCGATACGCAGTCCTTACGCGGGGCCGCGGAATTTCTGCGGATGTCGCTCGCCATTCTTTCCCAGCCCAAACGGGTGGTCTGGATTACCGCCCAAGGCCGCTTCATGGACGCCCGCACACGACCACTCGACTTGCGGTCTGGTGTGGGACATCTCGCCGCCCGGCTTGAGCGGGGGTTGATCCTTCCCGTCGCGTTGGAATACTCGTTTTGGAACGAACGCACGCCCGAAGCCCTCGTGCGCGTGGGCACGCCAATTGACGTGACGGAAGCCCAGGGTCGTTCGGGAAAAGAGTGGACCACACGGATCGAAGAAGCATTGACGGCAACACTCGATGGACTGAATTCCGAAGTGATGTCACGCGACCCGGACCGCTTCACGATCCTGATCGCCGGTAAAACGGGTGCGGGTGGGGTGTACGATTTATGGCGGCGATTGATCTCGTGGGCACGCGGTAAGAAGTTCGACGCGAGGCACCACAACGCCTACCCGATCGCCATCACGAAAGGCTCGACGTGAGCGTCCTGACCGTGCCGATCGGGTTCGCACTTTTCTTCGCCGGCTTCCCCGCCCTGCTGTACTTCCGCAACACTAAACTGTTCCGCTCGCCCGCAATTTTTCACACTGACAACCCGTTGTCACCGCCCCAAGTTTCGGTCTTGATCCCGGCCCGCAACGAAGAGAAGTCGATCGGCGCCGCGCTGCAATCGGTGCTGCAAAACACTGGTGTTGATCTCGAAGTTATCGTACTGGACGACCATTCCGCGGACAACACCGCAAAAGTCGTCCTGGAACATGCCGCAAAAGATGACCGTGTTCGACTGGAACAGGCCCCGGACTTACCCGACGGGTGGTGCGGTAAACAACACGCATGTTACACATTAGCGAAGCACGCACGGTACCCAATCCTGACATTTCTGGATGCCGATGTACGACTGGAACCCGAGGCAATTGCCAGAATGGTTGGCTTTCTCACATCAAGCAATACACAATTGGTCAGCGGATTTCCCCGTCAAGAAACCGGCACACTTCTCGAAAAACTTGTCATCCCGCTCATCAACTGGTTGCTCTTGTGCTACCTGCCAATGGCCATGATGCGGAAAGATACGCGACCCGGATTAGGTGCCGGATGCGGTCAATGGTTTATGACGCGGCGTGAGGAATACGACACGATCGGCGGGCATCGTGCGGTGAAATCGTCATACCATGACGGCGTGAAATTGCCCCGTGCTTATCGCAGTGCAGGGATGATGACGGACATCTGTGATGCCACAAATCTTGCAACCTGCCGCATGTATCACAACGCATCGCAAGTCTGGTTCGGCTTGGCGAAAAATGCCGGTGAGGGCCTCGGTTCGCCAAAACTGATCGTGGTGTGGACGATGTTACTATTCACGGGCCACGTGTTGCCATTCCTGTTGTTGGCCGCCTATTCATGGTTAATAACCTGGGAAGTGATCGCAGTGTGTGCCGCGATTGTCCTTTGCTATCTACCACGCTTCGATGCCGCGATTCGCTTCCGGCAATCGTGGCTCGGTGCGGTGATGCACCCGGTCGGAGTTGCTGTATTATTGGGCATTCAATGGTACGCACTAATCCGAACCGTGATCGGCAAACCCGTCGGCTGGAAAGGCCGAACCCACCCGAATCACTGTCATTAAACGTCTAAATCTTCCATCGCCGCTTGGTCGGCTTTCTCCATGATAAATTGGTATCGTGGCTCGGCATCCTTGCCTAGCAAATCCACGAACGTGTTGTTAGCTTCAATCAATTCGTCAATGTGAACTTTCAATATCGTTCGTGATTTTGGATCAAGCGTCGTCGTGGCCAGCGTCCGAAACGGCATCTCGCCCAGCCCCTTAAACCGCGTGATGTCAGGCTTGGCCGTGGTGCGTAGCCCGGACAAAATCCGTTCCTTGTCGGCGTCGTCCTTGGCCCAGTAAGTTTCTTTGCCCACGTCAATCCGGTACAACGGCGGTTGCGCAATAAAGATGTGGCCCTTGCGGATCAACTCGATCATGTGACGGAAAAAGAAATCGAGCATCAATGTTGTAATGTGATACCCGTCCGCATCGGCGTCCATTAGCAGTATGATTTTTCCATACCGCAACCCTTCGTAGCGGAACTTATCTTCACCTGCGCCAGTGCCAATGGCGTTAACTAAGTCACCAAGTTCTTGGTTCTGAAGTACCTTCGACGTGGTCAACCCTTCACCATTGAGAATCTTCCCACGCAAAGGTAGAACGGCTTGCGTATTGTTGTTGCGGCCCTGTTTCGCGGAGCCGCCGGCTGAATCCCCTTCGACGATGAAGAGTTCGGTTTCGTCGCGGTCGGTCGATTTACAATCGGCCAGTTTGCCGGGCAAGCTCAACCGGCGGCTACCCACCGTTTTGCGCTTGACTTCGGACGCCGCCGCCCGTGACGCCTCACGGGCTTTTGCCGAAAGCACGATCCGCTTAATGATCTGATCGGCGGCCGTTTTGTTGTTGTTCAACCACGACTCCAAGGCGGGCCGCACGAAGTTATCAATGGCGGCTTCCAGTTCGGGGTTGTTCAATTTTTCTTTGGTTTGGCCTTGAAACATGGGTTCGCGGACGAAAACGGACAGCACGGCAACGACGCCTTCCCGAATATCTTCGGCAGTAATCTTCAGCCCCTTGGTTTCCTTCTTGACCTCGGCGTGGGTTTCGGTGTAGCCGTTGATCGCCTTGCGAATCGCCGCTTTCAACCCGTTTTCGTGCGTGCCACCGGACGCCGTCCGGATGCCGTTGACGTAACTGCGAATGGATTCGTCGGTCGATTCCGTCCACTGCAACGCGACTTCAATCTTCTCGCCGTTCTCGCGCTTGGCGGTGAACGCCACCTCGGTGACGGGGTTCTTTTGGGTGTTTTTGACCAGCTTCGTCAGGTACTCGGGTATGCCGTTGGGGTGGCTATATTCTACCGTTTCGCCGTTGGCTTCATTTTTGAATGTTATCTTCAATCCGCTATGGATAAACGACATATCTTCGAGACGGGCTTTTAATACATCTGCATCAAAGTGAGTAATTTTGAAGATAGTCGAGTCGGGTTCAAAGTATATTGTTGTCCCATGTCCCCGTGCGGGTCCGACCTTCTCAAGTTTGGTTGTCGGGGCGCCTTTTGCGTAACTTTGTTGGTATTCGTAACCATCCCGCTTCACTGTCGCAACTAACTTGCGGGAGAGGGCGTTGACGACCGACGCCCCGACACCGTGCAACCCGCCTGAATGGAAGTAACCACTGTCTTCGGCCCCGAATTTACCACCCGCGTGCAGCACAGTTAGAACTAATTCGAGGCCACTTTTCTTGTGCTTGGGATGGATGTCGATTGGGATGCCACGCCCGTTGTCTTGCACCGTGATGGCGTCATTTGCTTTATGCAATATCATGATGATATTGTCGGCATAGCCATTCAAGTGTTCATCGACTGAGTTGTCAACAATCTCCCACGCCAAGTGGTGCAACCCCTTCGCGTCCACCCCGCCAATGTACATGGACGGCCGCTTCCGGACCGGCTCCAACCCTTCCAGAACTTGAATTGAGTCCGCTGCTGTATATTTCGCCGATGGATTCGCTGTGGTGTTCATTGGTGTCTCGAATATGATCTTCTACAACATTCTCACTTCATCCGAATAGCGTCCCGTCGCCGTTCTTCTCAGTCTCCTTGGTTCGCTTTTCGGGCTTGCCGTCAATCTCGTCCCAATTGATTAGGTCAATTGCGGATGGCATGACGCGGGCAAACTTGGTGCGAACGCCGGGCTTCTCGCCCTTGCCGCCACGACCTTGTTGCTTGATCCCCTTCGGCCCGAACTCCTGCACCTTGCCGGTTTCCGTCTCAACCACCACGCGGTTCGCTTCGTACACACGGCCTTCCGTCACCAAGTTCCCGCCGATACATTGATCCCCGTCATCCAACTTGATGCCAATGACACCTTTGCCGACCCCGGATAAAATGCTGACTTCATCAATCGCAAAGTGGATGATGTGCCCATTTCGTGACGCCAACATCACACCGGATTCGTCCCGGATTAACTTTAGCATGACGACCTTATCACTCCCCTCCAACTTCGCATACCGGCGACCGGACTTGGTCGATTCCACGCGGTACGACGACAGCGGCAATCGCAACGTGTAACCCGCACTCGTCACAATCATCAAGTATGGTCCGCCCGGTACATCACTTGTCGATTCCAGATCGGCGGGTGTGAACCGCGCGTCGGTCGTCAATGCCGCAATGACCTTCACCTGATCGGCCATCTTGAAGAACTTCGTGATCGGCTCGCCGTACCCGGAACTGGCCGGGACTTCGTTGACCCGCATCGTGTACGCGGCCCCGTCGTCGGTGAAGAAAACCACGTTGTCCAGGGTGCTGGCCGGGACGACGGCGACGACTTCATCCCCCTCCCGGACCCGTGTGCTTTCGAGCGCGGCCAATCGGCCCACCCGCTTCATCCAGCCGTCCCGCGTCAGCACGACGTTGGTATTTTCCCGCACGATGTAGGCGTCTTCATTGAACTCCAGCACGTCCTCGTCGGACGCCATTCGCGTTTTGCGCCGGACCACGAAGTCTTGCTCGCCCAGCTTTTCCAACTCGCTTTTGATGACGCCCCACAGCTTCTTTTCGGACGCCAGCAGTGTTTCCAGTTTCTCCGCCTCTTTCCTTTTCTCCTTCAGTTCGTCAACAATCTTCTGGATCTCTAGCTGCGCGATTTTGTACAACTGCGAATCGAGAATCGCGGTCACTTGGTCGTCGTCCAGTGTGAATTCGGCCTTCAACTTCTCGGCGGCGTCCGGCTTGCCGGTGCTGTTGCGGATGATCTTGATTGCCTTGTCGAGGGCGTTGAAGATGATCGCAAACCCTTCGAGAATGTGAATCCGTCGCCGCAAGACACGGAGTTGGTGTTCAAACCGTCGCCGCACGGTGATGAGGCGGAAGTCGAGGAAGTAGCGTAGCACTTCTTTGAGGCTCAGCCCGTCGCGTGGGACCATCGTGGACCCGTCCGCCGATGGCACGATTGCGGTCACGTTGTAGGAGAAACTCTTCTGCAATTCGGTGTGCTTATACAGGTACGCCATTACCAAATTGGGATCGGTGCCGGGCTTCAGTTCGAGGACGATCCGCATCCCTTCTTTGTCGTTCGTCTCGTTGGCGATGCCGATCAGTTGCGGTAATTTCTTGTCTTCGATCAGTCCGCCGATCAACTCTTCGAGTGCGCCTTTATCCACGCCGTAGGGGATCGACGTGACGACGATTTGTTCGCGTCCTTTGGCAAACTCTTCGAGCTTCCATTCGCCTTGGATTTTGATGCCGCCGGTGCCCTCCTCGTAGATTCTGCGTAGCGTCGCGGCGTCCGTCACGATCTTGCCGCCGAGGGGGAAGTCGGGGCCTTTCACTTTCGTCAACAGTTGGGCAACGGTCGCTTCCGGGTTGTCGATCAGGAAGATGCTGGCGCGAAGAACTTCGCCGAGGTTGTGCGGTGGGATGTTGGTCGCCAGTCCGACGGCGATGCCGGAGGAACCGTTGACGAGTAGGTTCGGAAACTGGGCGGGTAGAACGGTCGGTTCGCGTTTGGTGCCGGAGTAGTTGGCGATCAAATCGACCGTGTCTTGGTCCAACTCGCCGAGCAAAAATTCGGCGGCGCGGGTGAGCTTCGCTTCGGTGTAACGGTAAGCGGCAGGCGGGTCGCCATCGACACTGCCGAAGTTGCCTTCACCATGAATCAGCGGCAGCCGCAGTACCCATTCTTGGGCCATTCGCACCAGGGCTTCGTAAAGCGCGTTGTCGCCGTGCGGGTGGTAGTTGCCCATCACGTCGCCGACGATCTTGGCACACTTTGACGCCTTGCGGTCGAAGGTCAAGTTCGAGTCGTGGTACATCGAAAACAGGATCCGCCGGTGGACCGGCTTTAGCCCGTCGCGCACGTCCGGGAGGGCGCGGCCTTTGACGACCGACACCATGTACCGAAGGAATCGACTGCGGGCTTCCTCGGCAATCGAGACGGTTTGGATGTTTTCCGCCATCGCGGGTGCCTCTTCTCACTGACTCTGAACACGTGTTCACAACACCATATCAAGCGGACCCACTTCAGCTAGGTCGGTTTCCTATACTCGAAAGCGCGAACACCCTCGCATGATGCGAGGGTGTGGTCCAGACAGATGATCGTAGTTCCACCAGAAAGAGTATACGCACCGCACCACGACTTACTTGTCAACCGGGTCTCGACCGACTGTCCGCATGACCGCTGGTGCGGTGCGAATCGTTGGTGCGGGGTACGCCTTTCCGATTCCGTCGAGTTGGGTGGAGTAGTCCGCCGGCACGTTTTCAAAGCCCTTCAAATTCCACAACATCATAAGCGGTTTACCGGCGGGTGTTTGGTGGGCTTCCACGAGGAGTTTGCGAATCCGCCCGACCGTGTTATCGTCGAGCGAGCCTTTGCGGTAGGCGATCACCGTGGCCGGGAATAACTCGGATTCGCAGAGCATCCGCAACTGTTTGGACGCACCCGGTTGTAAATTCTGATAGCCGACGAACGCGGAAATGTCCACGAGGGTGGCGGGCAAGTCGCCTTGCACGACCGCGTCCAGGGCTTCTTCCGAAGTCATCGCGGGTTTGAACTGGGGCTTCGCACACGTCAGCGGCAAGCCACCGCGCTGGGCGTCCAGGTACAGCAAGCAGTGGGCCTTCGTGCCACGGGGAACCATGACCGTGTCGTCTTTCAGATCAGCAAGTGTGGCCAGTTTGGATTCCTTTTGCACGACCACGCAGGCTTGCAATCGGCGGGCTGGTGGAACCGTGATGACCAGCGGGACTAGGTCCGGGTTGTTGCCCTGCACCCAGGCAAACTCGAACCCGTGATACACCCCGAGGTGGTAGCGTTTGGCCTTCATCCGGTCGGCGAGCGTTAAGGCGTCCGGCACGATTTCCACCTCACCCGTCAGGCCCGTTTGCTTCTGAATCAAATCGCGTAACGGCTTCGAGAGGGCCTGCACCATCGCGGGCTGCACGTCGCGGAACATGCCTTGGACCATGCCAATTTTGATGGAGCCGTCTCCGGCATCGCCGACCGGCGCACCCGGTACCAACCCGGCTGCGACCACGATCAGGGCGACCGTACCAAGCATAAACTTCGTCACTGGCAACTCCCTCCCGGCGGACCGGGGACTCGATCGCAACCCTATCAACGACGAAGTACCCGCTTAGCGCGTTGGGAACTTCGGATAAATTCCGCCCGCCGTCACCCGCTCTAGCGCGGCCAATGTTTTAATGTGTTCCAGCACGGCTTCGACGTAGTCCGCCTGCGCTTTGCCCGCCAGCGCTTCCGTGTTGACGAGCAATTCGGGGTCTTGGCGGGCGACCGCAGCGGCGCGGGAATCTTCGACCAGTCGGCGGCCGTTTTCGTAGCGTCGCTTTGCCTCCCGGACCCGCTTCGTGGCCGCATCCCAGTTCAAATACGCCACCGTCGCCTCCGTTCGGACCAGATTCACGGTCTTCTCGTACAGCACGTCCTGCCGCAAACTCAGTTCGGCGGCGTGGGCGACGCGGTCGGCTTGATTGCCGACAAAGCCGACTGGCATTTCGGGCGCCAACGCACCGGGGCGGTACGTGCCATTGCGGATTGCCATCGGAACTTGTTTGGCGTGCAAGTCGCTACCCGACGCTAGCGTTGCAACTCTCTTGCCGAACTGAACCTTTTCTTGGGCACAGATTTCCAAGCGGAACACGTCCACGCCGGTCGCAGCTTGAGCTAACTCGGGCCGCCGGGCAAGGGCATCTGCGATAACCTGTTCTTTCGACACGGTGCCGTCGAGCATCAGCGGGAGTTCTTTCGTGGCCGGTTCAAACGCGAACGTCGGCTCGACGCCCATCGCGTCTTTCAACGCGGTTAACGCGAGTTGGCGCCCGGTCGATGCCTTGACACGCAGTTGTTTCACTTCACCGATCAGATTTTGTAAGGCGTACAACGTGAACTGGTTGATCTTCAACTTCGGGTCGCGGACGCCGGACTTCACGATGCTTTCCGCGACTTCGTAGTAGGTCTCCATCTGCTCAATCACGTCGTTCGCGGTCTGTTCGGATTGCTTGGCGTAGACGTAACTGAAGTACAGGAACGTCACGTCCTGTGTGGTTTCCTGGGTCGCCTTCTGAACCTCCGCCGTGGACAAGGTCAGACCACGCCGGGCTTGCTCCCGACGAACCGGGATGTCGGGGCTAAACCGTTCGGTGAATGCGCGTAAATTCATCAACGACTGGTAGCCGATTTCAGCCGCCCGAAGGCTGTGCCGTGCGGCCCGGATCACCGGCTGGCGTTCGTGGGCAATCGCCAAACATTCGCCTAGCGTGAGTGGCGGAAGGGGTGGTTCGACGGTTTTGGTTTCGGTTTCGGTTTTGCTCGTTTTGTCTTTTGCATCCTGAGCTGTTGCCAATCCCGCTGAAAACAGCAGGGCAATACCAACCCCAACGGCGCGTGTCCAGGCCGGGCGACCACCAGCGCGGGAAAGGCGTGGAGACAACATAACCATACCTCGGGCCGACTCATCCCTGAGCTTCCAACCCATCGTCCGCATCCGTGCGAAAGCGATGGGCACGTCAAATACTTCGACGGAATCCCGTTGCGTGCTGAAGGATGAGGGATGTTCGGTATGCCACGTTTTGATCCAGCCGGGTGGGTTGGTCCGAATGTGCGGAATCGCGCGGATCAATCGTGTCAGCGGCCATTCAGCCTGTGTCGATTATGATGATTGAATCGCACGAAACTGACGCCCCAGAGACTTCACGATGAGCCACGAAATCAGCCCCGGCATTGAACGCGCCAACGCGACCGCGTTGCGATGGGCCGCCGAACAGGGTGTCGTACAACTGCGGCTCACGGACTGGTTGCTCGGGCTGATCGAAGAAGAGGAAGGCAAGCCCGCCGTGGTGCTGGAACAACTGGGCGTGTCCATCACCCGGCTTCGAGACCAATTGTCCACGCCGGGGCATTTTCAACCCGTTCTCGCGCCCTCGAACCCGGTGCTGTTCAGTATCGCCCGTGAAAAAGCCGTGTTTTTGCGGAGTGACAGCACCCTCACCACCGACGCCATGCTGTTGGCGATCTTGGACGTGAATGAAACGTTCACCGCACAACTGGCCGAGTTGGGTGTAACCGTTGCCCAACTCGAAGTGTTGTTGACAACCCACCGAACCGCGACACACGACATCATTGACGCCGCCGGACCCGTCTTCGTGGTCCCGGAACCGACCGACCTAGTGGACGCCGGGCGAATCGTCGATGTGAACATGAACCGCGCGCGCGAGGCGTTGCGAATTCTGGATGATTACTGCCGATTCGTGCTGAACGATGCCTTCCTGACGAAGACCGTGAAGCAACTGCGTCACGATCTCGTGAGTGTGGCAAGCATTTTGCCAGCACAAACACTTCTGGGCAGCCGAGACACCACGGCGGACGTGGGAACGTCGATCACAACAAAAAGTGAAGCGACCCGACAGAACGCAAAACAAGTGGCGGCTATCAACGCGAAACGCCTGCAAGAGAGCCTGCGGAGCGTGGAAGAATACGGCAAAATCTTCGGCCCGGAATTCGCCAAAGCCATCGAAGCGATTCGGTACCGGGCGTACACCTTGGAGCGAATCCTCGTCGTCGGCGCGGAAGTCCGGCGGCGGCTTGCGCACGCGACCGTCTACGCTTTGTTGACCGGGTCGCAGTGCGTTGCCGCACTCGATTGGACCATCGCAGAAGCTGCCGAAGGCGGCGTTTCGATCGTGCAACTGCGTGAAAAATCGTTGACCGACCGGGATTTACTGGAGCGCGCCAAGAACGTTCGCCGCTGGACGCGGGAAGCCGGTGTGTTGTTCATCGTCAATGACCGTCCCGACATTGCCAAACTTTGTGATGCCGACGGCGTTCATCTCGGTCAGGACGATTTGCCTGTAGCAGCCGCACGTAGAATCCTCGGCCCGGATGCACTTATCGGCGTCAGTACCCACAACCTCACCCAAGTTCGCCAAGCGATTCATGACGGCGCCGATTATCTCGGCATCGGCCCGACATTCCCGTCCGCGACTAAATCGTTCGACAACTTCCCCGGCCTGGATTTCATTCAAGCGGTCAGTGACGAAACGACGATCCCCGCCTTCGCATTGGGCGGCATCAATCTGACGAACATTCACGAAGTTGTCGCTGCCGGTGGCAAACGGGTCGCCGTTAGCTCCCTAATCGCCCAAGCGGATGATCCTCGCAGTGCCGCCATGCAGCTTCGATTTGCGATTACCAGCTAAATTTCGTGGAAACCGTGGCGTTTCGGGTTAGTTGGGACTTCTGCGTAGTAAAGTAGACTTGATAAATTGGGATGGTTATGCCGAATATAGTGACTGGTGGGTCGTCGTGATCGTGTGGCGAGGATGTTAGGGCATGGAGAAGCTTCTGGAATTCTTGGAGACGTTGCGAAAGCACGGCTTTGTAGCGGGGCACCTTCGTGGCGTGTTTCACATTGTCATCGGCAGGCGAATCACGGATCGAAGTGGCAATGTCGTGTCGGCTGGTGTCACGTGGCGGGAGTTGTCGAACGTTTTGAAAGACTTGCGGTTCGACAAAGACCTTGTGGCAGAAATTGGCGCCGTGCCGGATGAACTTTCGCCACGGGACCGGCAGCGGTTCTGGTACTCCGCCATTGCCCTCGCCAAGCCCGATTCCACCGAAGCCCACGCCCAAGCCGAGAAGCTCATTACGGCACTCAAACCCCACGGCTACACGATCGGTGCTGCCCCCGCACCGCCGAGCCAGAAGAGCCTCAGCACGCCGTCCCCGCAAGCAGCCGAACCTGCGCAAGACGCTGGCAAATCGAAGCCGAAAAAGAAGAAGGGCTGAAAGCCCAGGAATGATCATTCCTGGGCTTTGGGTTTTGGTTTCGCATACAGAACGGCATAAATCCCCGCCCCAATCGCAATGAACACCACACCGGAGAGGGCTTCCATGCGTTGGGTGGGCGTAATCAGCATGTTGGCGAGTACCCCGAGCATACACACGATAAACAGCGCCGGGACAACCGGGTAACCGGGGCAACGGAACGGGAGTTTCACGCGGTCCGGGGGGTGGGTGCGTCGGAACAGGAAAATCGTCCCGACCGCCAAGGTTTCAAACGCGGCGGCCCCGAAGACGATGAAGTCCGTAATCACATCGAAGGGGGCTTTTCCCGCTGGACCGCCCGGTTCGACACTCGATTTCGGCAATTGCGTATACAGTGACACGGCGACCACGAACGCACAGGAGCAAACCGTCATGGCGACCGTTGCCACAAGTGGCGTTTCGTACCGGGAATGCACCCGACCCAAGGCAGACGGTGCCAAGCCGTCTCGACTGAGAGCGAACACCCCGCGTGGGCCGACCAACATATTCCCACCCAGGGCACCGAAGATCGACAACATGATGGCAGCGGACGCGATCAGCAGTCCCATCGGGCCGAACAACCGGCGGCACACTTCGCTTGCGACTGGGGTGTTCGTTAACGTTGCCATGTCGGACGCCGGGATGACGAGGTAGTACGAGATGTTCACCAAGACGTAAATCAGGATCAACACGCTCACCCCGCCCACGAACGCGATCGGGATGTTGCGTTGCGGGTTGCGGATTTCCCCGGCGATCGGGGCCACGTTGGTCCACCCGTTGTACGGCCACATCACGGCCACCATTCCAGTGGCGAACGCGCCGAGAAACGTCGGCAAACTAAACGTGTCGTCAATCGTCGGCCAAACGGGTTGGAACCGTGCGAAGTCTGGTTGAATGGGGGTGTCGAGGGCAAACGCCAGCACAATCACCGGCAGGCACATGAGCGCGATCAGCGAGCCGATTTTGACCGTGGAAACCACCATTTGAAACCGGGCGCCAAGCTTGGTTCCGCGCGCGGCGAGCAGACCGAGTGCCACGATCACCGAACACGCAATCAGTTGCAATGTCCAGAAACCCAAGATGGCGTGGGAATCCCCATTTGCCAGCTTCACCACGTCGTGAAACGACTCCGCGAACACCACGGCCAAGGCCGCGATCGACGCACACCGCACGAACCAGAACTCCGCCCACGCCCACATGAAGCCCATCGCGCGGCCATACGCTTCGCGCAAGAAAACGTAGTTGCCGCCTGCAAGCGGGAACAGCGACGCGACTTCGGACAGTGCCAACGCGCCGCACAACGTTAGCAATCCGACCACGACCCAAGTGGCAATCGCCGGCCCGGACTCCGGCAACACTTGCGAAACGGCGTGGGCTTTCTTAAACACGCCGGTGCCGATGACGCACCCGACCAAAATGGCCCCCGCCAACCACGGGCCAAGAACGCGAGGCAACGACGCAGGCGATGATGTATTCATGGAGGGCGATGATACCCGGAACGCGGGGAGTTGTCTGGGGAATAATTTCGGGACTGCCTGGGGAGGGTAGGTGTCACGAAATTTGTTGGAAAATTTGTACACAATCCTTGCGATCTTTGTGTCTTCAGGCTGAAAGCCTGGTAGCACACAGCCAAGG
>JANLRE010000685.1:0-8015 GCA_031368205.1 Fimbriiglobus sp.
TGGAGCGAGAAATAGTTCGCGGTTTTTCGTTCCAAACACGATGTAGTAATGAAGGCTGAGGTAGGCGGACGACATACTTGTTGCTTCCGGGGGAGGTTTTGTTCATGCGACATGCGGATACTTGCATCGCGGCGGGATGCCAGCGATTCGCTGGGGTTGAGGAGCGACCCCACAGGCACCTGCGACCCCTACCGGGGTCGGGGAAATGTGGGGCGCCATCCTGGGGTCGCAGACGCGACCCCAGGCTAATGGCTTCAATCCCTTCGGGATAAAAGGCAAAATTGAAGCATCCTGGCGGGATGCCACCGATTCGCTGGGGGTTGAACGCAGCGACACCCCCAGGCACCTGCCTGCGACAACCCAAGCACCCTAACTACTCAAAGTCGTACACAGTGACCGCGACACCAGCACCAATGAGATGCTGTTGAATCAGTGGCTCGATTACGGTCCACGACCCGCCTGCTAGCCCGCAGCCGATGCGGGGCATGTGGACCGACGCACCCAACGCCCGCGCGTTTACCGCGACTTGAGTGAGACACAGTGCTACCGCTTCGTAGCGGATCGGCGGGCCGGAACTTCCTTTCTTGATGCCCCGTTGACCGATCATGTTCGCCACCCAAATGTACGGTTCGACTTGTACGAACTGAACCGCTCCCAGCGCGAACCCACCTTCCTTGCCGGACGCACACCAAGCCCGATACATGGCCTGCGGTTCGTTCCACCGTTTCGAGATCGCCAGGACAAACCCTTTGCCCCAGCCGCCAATGTCATTGCAGATGTGACAAATGATCTTGACCCCCTTCGCCTGGGGGCAAGTGGCATCGCCCTTAATGTACACGATGTCAGCCATCTGTTTAACCTCCGCCATGACTGCCTTGAGTCAATCACCCGCCGACATCGCAACTGAAGCCACAAACACCCAGACACCGTGGGTACTTGATTGGTTCAGACGCGACGACGTTCGACAGCTTGGACGAGATGCCGCACACCGGAGCTGGCGATGGTGGTTAGAACTGATTTGGACATTCGGTTCGACCGGCGATCCCTGTACCCAGGAGGAAGCGCCTCATCGAAACACATCGTCAGGAATGTTGAGTGGCAGCAATTGTTGCATGGCGGTGTGAATCCGAGCAATTTCCTCGGGGGACATCGGGGCGTTTTCTGTAACTAGCGGCGCGGAGGTAACGACCACTTCGGTTCCTTCTTGCAAGTCGATTGGCTCCTCCACTTCCACCCGCCCGTTACGGATGACGCCTTTTAACGACATCAAACTCATGGTTTCGCTCCCTTCACTTGGGCCGCTTCAAGCAAATACAGCGCGTGTCAACCGAGTCCTTCAACGCTTTCTCCACACGTTTCAACGGCACTCGTATTACAAGTCGCCCGGAACCTCGCCGCCGTTGCGGCTGCCGTAGCCTCGCCACGTGGCTTGCGCCACGGACTTGGTAACCGACCGCACGGACCCGTCCATCAACAGCACGTTCACCACGCCGCCGCTGTGGTAGCTGCGGCTGGTGACGGCGGAGTACGTTGGCTTCGATGCCGAGGATCCTTCGACCTGGGTGAGCAGGTCGATATCCACCGTCGTCCCGGCTGGCTCGACGTACTTGACTTCAGTGTTCGGTGTCAGGACGAACGAGAACGCGGACTGGTGGCTCGGCGAATCGGTCCACTCGGTGTGCCCGACCAAACCCCGGTACGACCCGCTGGCAGCCATCGCGGCGACGGCAGCAGCGTCCACCGGCGGGACCGCACCCAACCCGGCGGGAGCGGACGAGTTTCGTACATACGGCTGGTAGGCCTTCACTTCCGCGAAGCCGATGGTGTTGCTCATGCCGTCGGTGAAGTCAGCCGGGCGGGCGAGTGCTACGGTTCACGGCAATTGTCCCGTCCCCGCTCTGGCCGGTGGCCGGGTTCCAGACGAACCACGTACCCAGGTTTGCGGCGTAGTTGTGCGGGTAGGTGATCTTGCCGCCACCCTGGTCGCGGGCCACGTCCTTGATCTCGCTCGGGCAAATATAGATTGCGATCCGCTGGCCGATCACGCCCAACTGGGTAGCGGGGGTGGCGTTTAGGTCGATCTGGGAGTACAGGTTCCCTTGCTCAATGAACGGCAGCAGCCGGGCTTGAACCGAGTAGACGTCGTTGGACGTGGTAGCAACCGGGTACTGGCCACCGACCGGGTACTGGCCGGCCACGCTCTCGAAGTTGTGCAACGCCAGGCCGATTTGCTTCATGTTGTTCTGACACTTCGCCCGCGCCGCCGCTTCCCGGACCTTCTGAACGGCAGGGAGTAGAAGTCCGATCAGAATCGCAATAATGGCAATCACGACCAACAATTCGATCAGGGTAAAAGCTGCTCTGAACCGTGGCACAGGTGGCTCCTCAAGGTGGTTTCGGCGGGTATCATATAACTCACTATCAGAGTGATGAAACGGCCCATCGGAGTCAAGCGCAAAGTTGAACAACGAGCCGGAAGCCACGCCCCTGGTCAGCAACAACCCGACCCCGGACTGCACGCCTCGCCGACTGGCACCACCCCGCACTTCTCGCGGGCCAGGCAATCCGTGTGCTTGGTGCCCAAGTGGAACAGCACGCCCGCCGGCGTGACCTCGGCCATTGCCACCGGGTATTGCGACACCGTGGACCCTTCGTACTCCATCTCCACTGGTAGTTCGTCCGACCCAAGCAACGGAGCCGCCATCCGCAAAATTGCAGCCAACTTGGTCGTCGTCAGCCGGTGTTCCACATCGTCGGCGACCCACACCTGAAGGATGCAAGTAACAGATGACCGGGTCGTCCCGCCACAGTCGATAAAGTCTTTCTGCACCCGCCCCACCTCGGTCACGTGGAAGTGCGCCGGAACAAACTCGCCCCCCGGCAACATCAAGTGAACCCCCGCATCCGGGACACCCGTCAGGGCGGTTCGCAATTCGCCAATGTTCATCTGGGTTACCTTGGTACAAAGTTTAGATTGGTCACAATTAAAATTATAGCTGTGGATGCTGAAGTGGACTTGGCGATAAGCAGTTAGGATCTGCCTCGCCACCTTTGGGCTCCGTCGCCCATGCTGCACCGCGATAATGAGTACGTCCGTACCTCGATCTCGGTAGTACACGATGTATGGGAAGCCCCGCTAAGGGTGCCGCTCGAATGTCTCGGCGGAACACCCCATAAAGTTTTGGTGTAGACTGGATCTGTTGAACGCGATACTGAAGCGAAATCAGGAAGCGATCCCCAAGACCGGGTTGCGACTTCTCATATGCGGCGTGCGTTTCTACGACATCGTCCTCAGCTTCAACGAGGTACACCGCCGGCACACTCATTGCCGACTCCGGATTCGCTCCAGAACTTGATCCCAGGTCCGCACGTTAGTCGGGTCAGCCTCGTGGGTTGCCAGACGGTGATCGAGGTCAGCCGCGAGGTCATTCGACGCTTCCGGCTGCCAACCACCATCGACCACCTGATCCCACAGCCGACAAGCAAACGCCAACCGTTCTTCCGCCGGCCACGTCTGCACAATATCCCAGGTCATCGTAGGGTCCACGACTAATCCTCCGATTACGGCTCCGGACAGAAGTCATTATTCTAAGACTTATCCTTCGGAATACAAAACACCCGACTGCACTTTCGGACCAAGTGAGAAATCACGACCACGTTGCATCAGTACAATTCGTAGACGTGTTCGCCACCGTGGGCGGGATTACCAATGAGGGTTCGACTGCGGAGATCGACGACCAAGTCGAGGTGTTCGAGAGGCAATTGACCGATCAGAGCGGGAACGGTGTCCGGCACTTCCATCACGTCCATCGTGCAGGAGCGCCCCTGAATCGTCAGCCGAACCGCCTCGTACAGGTATGCTTCGCCCAAGCCGATGCGACTCGGTACCCGTTTCGACACCGTCCGGGCTAACCCCAATTGTTGAATGATGCGCGTGGGCAACGAAAGCAACGTGGCCCCCGTATCGACCAACGCATCCGAAATCGTAACCCGCCGCGCCTGATCCGCCGGGAGCAACCCTCGCTTAATGGCCCACAAGTCCTCCATGTTCTCAATCGCCGCTTCCGTCGTCACGCGACCCATCGTTGTGTCCTCAATTCGAGGTGGTATCGCCACACCAGATCAGTTGCCATACTACTTGAATTCAACTGGCGATTCATGAAGAAACTGACGTTTCGCTTCCGCCAACGGCACCACTCGCCCGGCGTGGGAGTCGTCCAGACCGGCTCGCACCGCTTGCCGGAAGTAGATTTGGTATTGCAGGTCTTCCCAAGTCGCGTCGTCCGGAAGTTGCTCCACCAACCGACGGGCTTCTTCTTTGATTGTGGCTGTTGACATGTGATGGCCTCGGTTACAAACGTGACAACTTACTGCAATTATAAGCATCCGGAGCGAAACACAAAATTGGAAGTCTGAGTGACCCGCCTATAGGCGAGCAGCTTCCCATCTTACTTCCCCGTGAACTTGCCCACGGTGTCGAGGAACTCGGCATTCGATTGGGTTTTGGCGAGTTGTTTGATGAGGGCTTCCATGGACTCGTCGGGGCGCATTTTAAGGAGGCTGCGGCGGAGGAGGGTGATGCGTTCGTACATCTCGGGGGGGAGGAGGCGTTCTTCCTTGCGGGTGCCGGATTGCGACAGGTCGATGGCGGGGTAGATGCGCTTGTCGGCGAGCTTGCGGTCGAGGACCAGTTCCATGTTGCCGGTGCCCTTGAACTCCTGGAAAATCACGTCGTCCATGCGGGAGTTGGTCTCGATGAGGGCGGTGCCCAAGATGGTCAGCGTGCCGCCTTCTTCAAAGGCACGGGCGGCGCCGAAGAGTCGCTTCGGGATGTCCAGCGCGCGGCTATCGACGCCACCGGACATCGTCTTGCCGCCCGACCCGCTCGCCTTGTTGTAAGCGCGGGCCAACCGCGTCAGGCTGTCCAACAGCACGACCACGTCGCGGCCTTGTTCCGTCAGCCGCTTGGCGCGTTCGATCACCAACTCGGCGGTGCGGGTGTGGACGACGGCGTCTTGGTCGTTGCTACTCGCCACCACTTCGCACTGACCCCCGTTGGCCTTTACCTCGGGCCGCAGGAACATGCGGCGGAAGTCCGTGACTTCTTCCGGGCGTTCATCGACCAACAGCACGATGACGTGGATTTCTGGGTAATTCAACGCAATCGCGGAGGCCTAGTGCGACAGCAACACGGTTTTGCCGGAACGGGGCGGCGCGACGATTAACCCGCGCTGCCCTTTGCCGATCGGCGTGAACAGGTCGATGACCCGCGTGGTCAACGGCTCCGCGCCAGTTTCGACTCGTAACCAGGACGTGGGGTCCACTGGCGTGAGTTCGTCCCAGTTGCGGCGGCGGAATGCTTTCGCTTCGGTGCCTTCGATTTGCTCGACGGTGGTCAGCCGGGGGCCGGCGTCGCCGCGTTGCGGCGGCATCACCCGCCCTGCCACGAGTAGCCCTTGCTTCAGCTTAAATTGCTGAATGAGCGGCAACGAAACATACGGGTCGTTGGGCCGGGCGGCGTATTGGCGCGCAGGATCCCGAAGAAAGCCGAACCCCTTGGGGGTGACTTCGAGGACGCCTTGCGACGTAGCGGAATTGGTCACGGTCATGGATCGACTTTCGCGGTGCGGAAGTAGCTAACGTCACCAAAACGGTGAACGCAGCGGCCCGTCAGAGGCCATCAACAGACGGGCGGGGGATGGAAACGAGGAGTTCGCAAACTGTTTTGCCAAAAACGGACGGCGCAGGGGCCATCGGTTTAGGGATTGTAGACTGCCTACCCCCGCAATGCCAAGGGCGAAATCGGATATGCAGGAAGAATGCGTCTGGCAAATCGTTCTGGCACGCTGTCTTCAACGGGTTTTCGGCCCTGAACAGAGACGTACTGTCAGCCCAGGGCGATGCCCAGGGACCGCTCATCCGTGGCGTTGGGCTTCGCGCACACTATCCGGCACACGGCGGCGATACACGAAAATGGCCCAGGCGCCGGCGATGAGTACGGACATCCCACCGCACACGAATAGAATCTGCCGCATCATCGGGTTGGCGAGTCCGACGGGGGACTTTTCGAGAATCTCCCCTGTTTTGTAGTCGAAGGCGTACTTCACCGACTCTTGGGTGTACATCACGAAGCGACCGCTGGCTTCGTTCAGCGATCCGCTGGCGTACCACAACAGGTGTTCCGGGGTGTGGTGTAACTCGTAAGGATTTTCGACGAGTTCGCGGAGGATGTAACGTTTCGTCAGTTGGCCATTCTTGAAGAAGCTCACGGCGGGTCCGTCGAGTTGTTTTTGGACCGTGGATTCGGTCGGTCGGATGCCACCGGGGAAACTCTCGGTGCGCCAAAATTCCCCTTCGATTCGTACCATGTAAACGCCGTCGTCGGAAATCATGGCGTGGTCGCGGGGAACGAACTCCTCTAATTTCGTTTCCCACACCAACTCCATCGTGTCGGCGTTCTTGTAGAGGCCCGGCTTCGGAAACGTTTCTCGGAATTCAACGAACTGTCGCTTCTGCTTGTCGGACCCGTTTTCAAGTTCGATCCGAATGTTGCCGAACTGGACGAAGATAAAAATGCCTTTGTTGTTCACCGACTTCGAGTAACTCGTCGGTTCCACAGCCACACCCGCTGCGAAGACGGTGTGCGAGACCAGCAAAACGCTAAGAGCAGAAATGACGTGTCGGAACATGTTGGCCTTCATTTAGTGATCCGCTTCCAGTTGATCGGGCAGCGCGTCCGCTTTGGCGTCTTGGGTGCGAAACTCTTCGATCTTTTTGTGCAGCGTGTTCCGGTTGATCCCGAGTCGCGTGGCGGCCTTCACTTGCACGCCGTCGCACTGCCGCATCACCTGTTCGATTAACTCCCGCTCCACGCCGCCCACAAGGTAATCATAGAGTTTCGACGCCGGTGGGAGCGAACTGGTCACGCCGGTTTTGACGAGCGCCCGGATGATGGACGGCACGTCGTGCGCAACAGCACCCCCGTTCGGCTTCATCGACCGCAACGCCATCCGGGGGCGATCGAGCTTGAGTACCTCGGCCAAGAGTTGCCCGTTGTCCGACAGTACGACGAGCCGTTCGATCGCGTTTTCCAACTCCCGCACGTTGCCGGGCCAGTCGTGGGCCTTGAGCGCCGTCAGCACTTCGGGGTTGAGTTCCGGCGCCGGGAACAGCTTATTTTGCTCCGCGTACTTCTTCAGAAAGAATTGTGCCAACGCCGGGATGTCTTCCCTTCGGTCCCGAAGCGGTGGCAACGTGATCGGCACGACGTTGAGCCGGTAATAGAGGTCTTCCCGGAACTGCCCCAGTTCGACCAGTTCTTCCAGCGTGGCATTCGTAGCAGCGACGACGCGAACATCGACCCGCTTGGTCGTGCTTTCCCCGACCCGCTCGAACTCCCGTTCTTGCAACACCCGGAGCAACTTCACCTGAAGCTTCGGGGACATGCTGTTGATTTCATCCAGGAAGATCGTCCCGCCGTGGGCCGCTTCAAACCGCCCCGGCTTGTTGTCGATCGCCCCGGTGAACGCCCCTTTGACGTGCCCGAACAGTTCGCTTTCGAGCAAGTTCTCGTGAAGTGCCCCGCAATTCACCCGAATGTACGGCCCGTCGGACCGCTTGCTTCGCTTGTGAATGGCCTTGGCGATGACCTCTTTGCCGGTACCGGTTTCGCCAATGAGCAAGACCGTCGCCGACCGTGGTGCGGCAAGCGACACCATCCGGTAGACTTCTTGCATCGCCGACGCATTGCCCACAATTTCGGGCAAAGGCGGCTCGAATTGCTCCAATTTAGGCATTCGTCACGGCCACCTAGGAGAGGAAGCCGAAGGATAAGCAGGAAGTGCCCGCTCAGATACCATAGTTTAGTACGAATTGCTAGAAGTTGCTACAGCGATTGCCCGAATTCTGGGCGATGGGTGTAACTAAAAGGTTTCGGGGGGTCTAATACAAGAATGTTCACCGCAGAGACGTAGAGAGCGCAGAGAAAGCCGAAAATAATTCTCATGGATTGCTCT
>JANLRE010001104.1:0-1382 GCA_031368205.1 Fimbriiglobus sp.
GACCCGCACCCAGAATCTGGCGGTGGTAATGACGCTCCACGACTTGAACCTCGTCGGCCCGTGGGCGGACCGTGTAGCATTATTAGCGAACGGCGGGCTGCTCGCAGTCGGTTCGCCGAACGACGTGTTGACCACCGATATTCTTGCCGCTGCCTACGGCGTCCGCCTCGCAGTCGCCCCGCATCCGCTCACCGCCATGCCCAGTATTTCGCTCGCCCCACACGTCGGAAAATCATCATGAAGTGGCTTGGTTTCTTGTGTCTGTTGCTACTCGCCGGGTGTGGCCCCGCAACGCCCGTGGTCACGCCTTCACCGTTGGTCGCGGGTTATCCGATGACGGTGACGGACGGCCTCGGGCGCAAGGTCACGATTGCGAATCAACCAAAGCGGATCGTTTCAATCGTCCCCGCAATGACGGAGGTTCTCTTCGCCATCGGTGCCGGGGACCGTGTCGTTGCGGTGACGACCGTCGATAGTTATCCGCCCGACGTGACGAAGCTACCGAACGTCGGCGGGTTCACGTCGAAGATGCTGAACCTGGAAGCGGTCCTCGGCCATAAGCCGGACTTGGTGATTGCGACCGGCGGGGTGCAAGAACCCGTGATTGAATCGCTCACGAAACTCGGCATCACGGTGTACGCCCAAGACCCCAAGAGCTTCGACGAAATCGTCACGATGATCCAAGACACGGGTCGCATTACGGGTTGCGAAGCAAAGGCCAACAAGGTTGCCACCGACTTTCGCAAACGCTTCAACGCGGTCAAAGAACGTACCGCGAAAATCGCCGAGAAGGACAAGCCGAAGGTACTTTACATCCTGACCGATGAACCGCTCATGACCGTGGGGCCGACGACGTTCATCGGGCAAATGATCACGATCGCCGGTGGCGTGAGCGTGTTCACGGACGTGACGCAACAGTACCCACAAATCAACGACGAAGCGGTGCTGCTTCGCCCCGCCGACATCATCTTGGCGCCCGACCACGGCACCACCGGCTTGGCCAATCGCCTCCCGCGTCGTCCCGGTTGGGATAAGCTCACCGCCATTCAGCAGAAGCGAATCTTCATGCTGAACGAAGACCACGTTTCGCGCGCCGGTCCCCGCCTGATCGACGGTCTGGAAGCGATCGAGAACGTGCTTCGCGCCGGTCAGTGACAGTGCGTTGTCACACGGCATGATTGGATCATCAACACGGATCGTAACCGATTCCGTCAGTAGTCGGTTTTGGCTTTGTGCCCTGAAGGGGCCAAGGAATGTAGTGACTGTGTTAGAAGTCAAGCTGGATTTGCGACGTTCGAGTGTCGCCAGGTTGTTTTGTTTTGGACCATCGCGTTGGCGATTGTTAGGAGTTTGTGAGCCACAGCGACGAGGGCGACTTTGGC
>JANLRE010000155.1:0-5981 GCA_031368205.1 Fimbriiglobus sp.
CCCGGCACGGTTTGCAACAGGCCAGAAAGCCTCGGGCGGGCGTCGGCGAACATCCGGAAGTAGCGGTGCCCGATTAGCAGCAAGCCGTGCAACCCGCCCCAGATGACGTAGCTCCACGTGGACCCGTGCCACAGCCCGCCGAGCAGCATCGTAATCATGATGTTGCGATTCGTCGCCCACCCCGAACCGCGACTCCCGCCGAGCGGGATGAATAAATAATCGCGTAGCCACGTCGAAAGGCTGATGTGCCAGCGCCGCCAAAACTCGGACACGTTCGGCGACAGGTACGGCATCAGGAAGTTTTGCGTGAGCTTGTACCCGAACAGGTGGGCGGTCCCGAGTGCCATGTCCGAGTAGCCGGAGAAGTCCGCGTAAATCCGCAGCGCATACGCCAATGTCGCTAGCCAAAGCGCGGCGGCGTTGTGGTGGGCCGGGTCGAGGAGCGGTCCCGGCGTGCCGGGGGAACCGTCACAGAAAATCGCCATGCGGTCCGCGATGGCCAGCTTCTTGAACACCCCGAGCAGGAAAAGTTGCACGCCCACTTGCACCCGCACCCAGTTCCACCGCTTCACCCGGTGCGCTTGTTTCAGGAAGTCCCCGGCCCGGACAATCGGCCCGGCGACGAGGTGCGGAAAGAACAGGATGAACAGCAAAAAGTGCGGTAGGCTGCGTTCGGATTTGATCTTCCCTTTGTACACATCGACGGCGTAGCTAATTGCTTCAAACGTGTAGAACGAGATACCGAACGGGATGAGAATATCCAGCGGCGAGAGCCGAGAGAAACCCGCCGTGCCGCCCACGACATCCAGCAAATCGTGGAGTTCGTTCAGGAAGAACCCGCGATACTTGAAGTACACCAGTATCCCAAGGTTCATCACGATACTGGAGACCACCAACCCGAGCTTCACCCGCCGGTTCGGGGCACGTTCAATGCCTCGGGCGAAGAGGTAGTCCAGCGTCGCGGTCCCGGTGACGAGGAACGCCAAGCTCGCGTTCCACGCCGCGTAAAAGTGAAAGCTGGCGATGACCAGCAACCACACCCGCGCCGTGTTCCACTTCTTCGGGATCAGCCAATACGCGATTCCGACCGCCAAGAAAAACAGCAAGAACCCTTGCGTGTGAAAGAACGGCTCCGGCAGCAGGTTGTGCAACTCGCGGAAGTACGGCAGCTCGCTCGCCCAGCGCAGTTCGTCCTGCCGTTTCAGCAGCGCCCCGAGTTGGTCCGCCTTCAGCAACGCCACTTGCTCCGCCGGCAGGGCCGCGATCTGCTCGGCCGTCATCGTCGCCGGGTTCGGAATCTGTGCGAACAAAACCATCGGGCAATCCTAGTGAACCGCAGCGCATCCGACGCCACAAACCGGGCCATTCACGCGGACTGTAACAGACAGCCGAAAACACGGTCAACCCCGGTGTCGGTTGGGCTTGCCCCCGTGTCACTCAATTCACTACGAGGCATATCAAGGTGTTGGCGGCACCGTCAGGTTGGTTGTTGGTCGGCGTTCCAACGCCAGTCGCGGATTTCGGGCATGTCGTCGCCGTGTTCCGCGATGTACCGTTTGTGCTCGGTTCGTTTGTCGGTCATCAACTGGCGGACGGCTTCGGCCTTGTTTGCCAAGCCGGGGACGCGGTGAATCACGTCCATCACGAGTTTGAAGCGGTCCAGGTCGTTGAGCACGACCATGTCGAAGGGCGTGGTCGTCGTCCCTTCTTCCTTGTAGCCACGCACGTGCAAGTTGCCGTGGTTCGTGCGCCGGTAGGTCAAGCGGTGGATTAGCCAGGGGTAGCCGTGGAACGCGAAGATGATCGGCTTGTTCACGGTGAACACCGCATCAAACTCGGAATCCGCCATTCCGTGCGGGTGTTCCGAAGCGGGCTGCAATCGCATCAGATCGACGACGTTGACAACCCGAACCGCTAACTCTGGAAGGTGCCGCCGCAACAATTCCGCAGCCGCCATAACCTCCAAAGTTGGCACGTCGCCGCAACAGGCCAACACCACGTCCGGTTCAGTGCCGGTCTTCGTACTCGCCCACTCCCACACGCCCAGCCCGGCCGCACAGTGCTTCTCCGCCGCGTCAATGTTCAGCCATTGCGGGGCGGGTTGCTTCCCCGCGACGACGACGTTGACGTAGTTACGGCTTCGCAAACAGTGATTCGTCACGCTCAATAACGTGTTCGCATCGGGGGGCAGGTAGACGCGGATGATCTCGGACTTTTTGTTGATGACGTGGTCGAGGAACCCAGGATCTTGGTGGGAGAAGCCGTTGTGATCCTGGCGCCAAACGTGGGACGTGAGCAGGTAATTCAGGCTGGCAATCGGCGCCCGCCACGGAATGTGCCGACACACCTTCAGCCATTTGGCGTGTTGGTTGACCATCGAATCAATGATGTGGATGAACGCTTCGTAGCAGTTGAAGAACCCGTGCCGCCCCGTGAGCAAGTATCCTTCCAGCCACCCCTGGCACTGGTGTTCGCTCAAGACCTCCATCACGCGACCATCAAAGGCGACGTGGTCGTCCGTGGGTTGAAGTTCGGCAACTAAGCAACGGTTCGTCACCTCGAACACATCGCCCCAGCGGTTCGAGGCGTTTTCGTCGGGACTGAAGACGCGGAAGTTTTTAGCCGCCAAGTTGAGCTTCATCACATCCCGGATGAACTTTCCTTGAACGCCTGTCGCCGCAGCATCCGCGCCACCGGGCGTTGTGACCGCGACGGCGTAGTGGCGATAGTCCGGCATGATCAGGGCTTGAAGGAGCAACCCGCCGTTGGCGTGCGGGTTGGCGCTCATGCGTTTCGTGCCCGTCGGGGCCAAGGCCGCGAGTTCGGGTTTCAACCGCCCGTTGGCGTCGAACAACTCTTCGGGTTTGTAGCTCCGCAACCAACTTTCGAGCACCTTTAAGTGCTCGGGCGACTGGCCGTCCGCCATCGGCACTTGGTGCGATCGCCAGGAGCCTTCAACGACTCTGCCGTCGATCTCGTGCGGGCACGTCCACCCCTTCGGCGTTTGCAGCACGATCATCGGCCAGATGGGGCGTTCGCTGACGCCGTGAAGCCGCGCCGCTGATTGAATGCTCCGAATACGCTGAACGCAGGTTTCAAGAACCGTGGCCATTTGCTGATGGACGACCATCGCGTCCGTGCCTTCGACGAAGTGCGGGTCGTAACCGTACCCGCGAAACAAGGCTTCGAGTTCACTCCGTGGGATGCGGGCCAGGATCGTCGGGTTGGCGATTTTGTACCCGTTGAGGTGCAAGATCGGCAACACGGCTCCGTCGCGGGCGGGGTTGAGAAACTTGTTGCCGTGCCAGCCGGTTGCCAGCGGCCCGGTCTCGGCTTCGCCGTCGCCGACGACCGTCGCCGCGATCAAGTCCGGGTTGTCGAACACCGCCCCGAAAGCGTGGCTGAGGGAGTACCCGAGTTCGCCGCCCTCGTGAATGCTACCCGGCGTCTCGGGGGCCACGTGCGACGGAATGCCGCCCGGAAAACTGAACTGCTTGAACAGCGCCTGCATCCCTGGAACGTCTTGCGTGATGGGCGGATACACTTCGCTGTAAGTGCCTTCCAAGTAGGCGTTGGCCACGATCCCCGGCCCGCCGTGCCCCGGCCCGACGACGAGGAGCACGTTCAAGTCGTGCGCGCGAATCATGCGGTTCAAGTGGACGTAGATGAAGTTCAATCCCGGTGTCGTGCCCCAGTGCCCGAGTAGCCGAGACTTGACGTGGTCGCGCCGGAGTGGTTCCCGAAGCAGCGGGTTGGCCAGCAGATAAATCTGCCCGACCGACAAATAATTGGCCGCCCGCCAGTAGGCGTGAATCGCGTCGAGTTCGGCTGGGGTCATGGCGGTTCCTTCGCGTTCAGGATGAGGGAGTGTGTACATCACATCCCGAGAAGTGTGCGGGTGTGGTTGGCAATCACGGCTTCTTCGTCGGAAGGAATTCGCAACACTTCCACACGACTGGCCGTCGCGTGCAGGAGCGTGTTCCCACGCAGGTTTGATGCGTCATCCAACTCGACCCCGAGCCATTGCAACTGGCCGCACACCTTGGCGCGGACGACGGGGCTATGCTCGCCAATGCCGCCGGTGAACACGATAGCGTCCAGTCCGCCTAGCACGGTCGCGGCGGCAGCAATCTCCTTCGCCACCGAGCGGCAGAACATCTCGACCGCGTCAGCCGCCTCCGGGGTGGTGCTGGCAATCAACTGCCGCATGTCGGCGCTCAGGCCCGAAACACCCAGCAGGCCCGATTTGTTTTCCAGCAGGTCTTCGACTTGTTCGATCGTCAACCCGTCATGCTTCAGCAAATACAGCACCACGCCGGGGTCGAGCCGCCCCGGTCGTGTTCCCATGACGAGGCCATCAAGGGGCGTGAAACCCATTGTCGTGGTGACACTCTGACCGTTGGCGATGCCGCACAAACTGGCGCCGTTGCCGAGGTGACAGACGACTGTCTTCCCGCTTGTGGCACGCGGTGATTGTGGTGGCAATTGGGAGACGATTGATTCATACGACAAGCCGTGGAACCCGAACCGCCGGATGCCCCGCACGAAATAGTCACGCGGCAGCGGGAGCCTTTTTTCGATGTCGGGCATCGTGTTGTGAAACGCAGTATCAAAGCACGCGACTTGTGGCACGTCCGGCAACCGTTCGGTGACATCGCGGATGAGTTGCAAGGCCGGGGCTTGGTGGAGCGGCGCGAGCGGGATCAGTTGTTCGAGTTCGCCGAATACATCCGGTGTGATCCGGACGGGTGCCAGAAAGCGGTTGCCGCCGTGCACGATGCGGTGTCCAATCGCTTCAAAACCCCACTGCGATAGTGCCTCGAAAAGACTGTGCGTTGCACACCCCGAGTTGGACAACTCCCCTCGGTCCAGTCCACCACGTTGCGCCAGTTGGGTGCCAACGTACACGGCAAACTTGATACTGGATGACCCGGTGTTACACACCAGGACGGTGCTTGCCATCAATGTTCTCCGTGGGTTTCCGGTTAACAGCTTCGAGTTGATTCTACCAATGAATTGTCGTCCACTGACACCGCACCACCACGCAACGTCGTGCAACAAACGAAAAAACCCAAGGCTGCACAGCCGTGGGTTTCAGTGCCCGGGACAGGACTTGAACCTGCACCCCCTTGCGAGGACCAGCACCTCAAGCTGGCGCGTCTGCCAATTCCGCCACCCGGGCATCGCGTGAATGCCTATTATTGCGGGCCGTCGAAACATTTCAAGTGTGGGCGTTCAGGACGCAGGCATCAACGGGATTGGATTGCGTTCCGGAGTGGTGCCATCGACGCCGACGTACACGAGTTCCGCTTCGGTCACGGGAATCAACTCCGCACCCCGTTCGGCGATCACGTTCACGTTGAGCGTGATGGACGTTCGACCCAGCTTGACCAACGTGGTCTGAAACTTGACGACATCCCCCACCAGCACCGGCTTTTTGAACTCGACCCGGTTAATGGCCACAGTTACAAACAAGGCGTTCGCGTTCCCCCCCAGCAACTGAATTTCTCGCCGCGCCGCGATCGCGCCCGCCAAGTCGATGTAGCTGAGAATCACCCCGCCAAAAATCGTCCCGTGCGGGTTCGTGTCCCGCGGCATCATCACGACTTGAATCGCGGTATAGGGTTCGGACATCGCTAGGCTTCCCGGTGGTTGCAAGAACAGGTTGTGTCATGGGTCTGGCGTTTGACACAGTGTACAGTCCAACCCAACAGAATGCAGCGTGGCAATCATTGGACCAGCCCTCCCGGTATTGGATAGGCACCCCAGCCGATCTGGTGTGTCACCCACGGTCGCGGGAATGACTGGTCCACCCGGTGTGGCTAAACCCCCAGCACGTCCAGTTGCCAGGATATTTTGCCAGAACCCGGGGTAGGTCTGGTCAATTTTTCTGGCACACATTCTGTAACGGGTTTTCGGCCCTGAAAGGGTCGTTCTGTTAGCCCAGGGCCATGCCCTGGGAACTGGCACCCAGGGCATGG
>JANLRE010000209.1:0-2210 GCA_031368205.1 Fimbriiglobus sp.
GAAAGTCTAATCACGAATCCTAGTACGTAGCAATCCGGATACCACTGCAACGATACGGTCGTTAACGACGAACGACCGCCTGTAAGGCGTTCGTTAGATGTGGTTGCGTTTAAACCAATCCGTTACTTCGCCGTCGCATGAAATATCGCTTAGAAGGCTTCGGCGATGTCCGGCTTCATGTAATCGGGTTCATGCACGATTCCGCATTCGTCTTCCATTCGGCTAACGGCATGCCGATCTTCAATCGCGTGGATCGTTGGTAAGTGCTGGAAGTCGCCTCGCAACGCGCGAAGTGCGATCCGCTCCCGTTCAACATCCGCAACCGAGAGGTTGCGAGTGAGGTGGAGCGCACTGGCGACCCGAGAATTCGGCCCGAACAGTTTTTGCAGGATCAACCCGCCACTTTCTTTCATGGAGCTTGCAAGGGTTGGAACGGAGTTCGTCGAGGTGCAGTCCAGTTCGTCCAAGCGTTCCTGAATCGCTTCCGGTCCGCCTTCGACGATGCGTAGTAACCGCGTTTGGAGGTCCGCATCACAGGCATTTTCCCCAGTTAACGTTTCCGTCGGTGAAGTTGCGGTGCCAGTCATGAGATGTCCCTTCATTTAAGTAGCAGAAACTCCCGGTCGGAGAATCAGCAGGTTACAATCCTGCACAGACTATGCCAACACCGGCGAATGGTGATAATGTGCATGGATTTGGCCAAAAAATAGCAGTTGAGACGAGAATTGCGCAGTGATGAGCAAAATGTTTCGTGTCCAGAATCGAACAATTTACAACCAAATACTACACTTGTTCGCTATTGGCACTTCAGTTGCCGGTCACATATATTGCCCGGACAGCAGATTTTGTCTCCACAACTTGAAGAGGGAATTCGATGACCACTCGCACAACATTACTCGGGGTATTGGCATTACTGGGGACGCTATTTGTCTCCAGTTCTTCACAAGCCCAGGTGTATTACAGTCAATACAGTGATCCCGTGTACACCGGAAACTATTACTATCCCGCGACGAACTACTATTCACCGGGGATTGTTCAAACCGGGTTTGCTACGCCCTATTACGGGTCTGGTTACTCGTTCGGATTCGGGAACGGATTTGGGCTGAGTTTCCAAAGCTCGAATGGGTATTATCCATACTCACGATACTCGTCTTACGGCAATTATGGCTCACCGTATCGTGGTAACAATTTCTATTACGGTGGCGGTCGTGGCTACAATCGTGGCTATCGCGGGCGGTACTAACGCCGTCATCGGCGATCAAGTCGTTAAGTTTGAATGGTGTCAGCTACGGTCGGGGTTCGAGGAAATCCTCGCGCACCCGACCGAGGATATCCGCTTGCCAGTATTGCAGCGATTCGACATCCAGACAGGTGAGCGACCCGCCGCCGTAGGCATACGTGTCGAGGCAAATTGTGGTGCCTAAGTCGAGTATCTTGCCGGATTTTTGCGAGGTATGGCCACACACAATGGTCTTGCCCGAATCATGGCGAATCGGACCAGTCAAAAACTCCCAGAACAGCATCGACTCCGATTGTTCCGATAGGGGCAGTTCCGGATTCAGTCCCGCATGAACGAAGATGTTCGTATCCGTTTCCAGCCAATCGACGCACTGTTTCTCCAGGAAAAACCAGTGTTCCTCCGGTACATCGTCGATCGTCCCCATCATGCCGGGTGACTTGCCGTAGGATGCCAGCGCCTGCATTCCGCCCACGCCGAGCCACATTTTGCGTTCGCTCCGGTCCTTCCGGGACCGCAACATCATCAACTCGTGATTCCCCCGAAGGCACACCAAGCGGTGCGATTTTTTCAACGCGATCAAGCGATCGAGTACCCCCCGACTGTCCGGCCCGCGGTCCACGTAATCGCCGAGAAATACCAGCAGATCGTCCGGCGTCGGCTTCACGGCAGCGAGTAGCGCGTCGAGGTTCGTCGAGGCACCATGAATGTCACCAATCGCAAACGTGCGCATGTTCCACTATCCTGTTCAATCAACCCAGTTTTTCGGCGTTCAACCCGACTATCGTAGTCCAACTGACTTCCTGTTCAGTGTATGTCACGGAATGGCAACCGGGCAGAACGGAATCCTGGTCTCGCCACCGGGGATGTCCCTCAATTCTCTGAACCTCTCCAACAGAATTCACCCCGGAGCGACGGTGTTGGGAATTCAGAACCTATGTCGAAAAACGAAGTGAGTTCCCAACACCGTCGC
>JANLRE010000259.1:0-2333 GCA_031368205.1 Fimbriiglobus sp.
AAAAAGAACCAACAACCAAGACGAAGGACAAGGTTCAACTACCACAAAACAGTGGACAACTTGGCCAGACGGATGAACAAAAACAGTCCGTGTACCGACTGCAAGGCAAACACAATGAAGAAATTGACACGCTCGAAGCGAAGATCAAGGAGATCAAGGCTAAGATTAGTGAAGAGCGCTTGAAGATTTTGACCGCCGAGCAGAAGAAGCGACTCGAAGAGATTTTGAAGACCAAGGCCGGCGGGAAATAGGGCTTCGTGTTACCAACGGATGAGGAGCCGTCAGGCTCCTCATCCCCATTTGAGGTTACCAACCGTGGGCATTGAACGGGTCATTCACTTCACGGCGGCTATTCCGGACTGGCCCACGATTGCGGCAAAGTGTCTCGAAATTGGCGAACCAGCAGTCGTGCGGATGATCGACGGCCTCCCCGCGTTTCCTGATGAGGTTCCCGATTCGGCGTGGCGAGAACTTCGATTGGGTCTTGAAGGCGGAATGGTCACACTCCGGCGGGTTGGTGCTTCGATTCATTGTGTGACCTGGGGAACAGCGGATCCCGTACTTCAAAAGTCCTGGGATCGGTGTACTTGGGCCGTTGCCGCAACGGGGGAGGGTACGATTACGTTGTCCGATGGTTCATCGCTGTCCGCCTCTGACTTTCAGAAACGATTCCTTGAAGAATCGTGATTGGACTTGCCCCACTTCGCTGACGTTCGCTATCTTTCACAGTCACGTGAAATCGACCCCGACATCCCAGATTCAATTGAAGGGTGCCCCAACGTGAGTGTAACCGTCCGGCAGTTAGCCGAATGGGCGAATGGCATCGTTGTCGGTGACGAGACGGTTCCCATCTGCGCGGCCCGCCCACTCTCCGAAGCCGGGCCAGGAGATGTCACGTTCGTTGAAGGAGATCGCAACCTGACAACGTGGCACGCCTGTCAGGCGTCCGCCGCATTTGTTACCAAATCTGTTACGCTGAATGGTCGCCCGCTGATTCAAGTCGCCGACCCGCTTCTTGCGTTTGCAACAGTCGTCATGCACCTGCGTGGTGAACGAACACCGAGTGCGAATCGGCGGATTGACCCGAGCGCGTCCGTTCACCCCACCGCAACCATCGGTGAAGACGCAACGATCGGCGCATTCGTCGTCGTCGGGGAAGGGGCCGTGATTGGTGCGCGGTGTCACCTCTATGCCGGAGCTTCGGTCGGTCGGTTTTGTCGCCTTGCGGACGATGTTGTTCTGCACCCGCATGTTGTGATTTACGACGACTGCGTCCTCGGCAACCGAGTCATGATTCATGCGAATAGTGTGATCGGTGCGGATGGTTTTGGCTACCGACTCCAAGGCGGCAAACACATCAAAGTCCCGCAATTGGGCAACGTCGAAATCGGTGACGATGTCGAAATCGGCGCCGGTACGACGATCGACCGGGGGACTTTTGGCCCAACGCGGATCGGTGCCGGGACAAAGATTGACAACCTCGTCCAAATCGGGCACAACTGCCAGATCGGTCGGCACAATTTGTTAGTGAGCCAAGTCGGAATCGCGGGTTCGTGTACGACGGGTGACTACGTCGTGATGGCGGGGCAGGTGGGGATCGGTGACCATGTCAACATTGGGGAGAAAGCCACACTCGGTGCGAAATCCGGCGTCGCCCAAGACGTTCCCGCGAATGCTCGGTTACTCGGTTCCCCAGCTTTGCCGGATCGGGACCAGATCAAGATTTGGTTCTGTCTCGCAAAATTACCCGAACTCCGCAAAGACATCCTGCGCATGAAGCGTCACCTCGGTCTGGAGGAGCCAACCGAATGACACCGGAGCCGATCGGATTGATCGCTGGGGCGGGACGCTTTCCGATTCTGTTTGCTGAAAAAGCCCGTGAATGTGGCATCCCTGTGGTATGCGTCGGGTTGCCGGGCATGGCGGACCCGGTCCTTGCGCAAATCTGTCATCGCTTTCACCCGATGTGGCGGATCTCGCTCAGCACCATCATCCGGGAATTTCAGCGGGGTGGTGTCAAGCGTTGGACGATGGCCGGGAAGTTTCATAAGCACCTACTTTTTCGCCCCTGGCGCTGGTTTCAACTGGTGCCAGACTGGCGTGGGCTGCGGCTCTGGTACTTCCGCAAAAAAACGGACCGGCGCGATGATTCCCTCTTGTTGAGCCTCATTGAAGAATTTCGTTCCGAAGGGCTTGAGTGCGCTTCGGCACTCGACCTTTGCCCGGAGTTACTCGTGCGGTCTGGCGTTCTCACCAAGCGGCAACTCAGTACTTCGGAAGAAACAGACATTCGCTTTGGATGGAGCATTGCCAAAGAAATGGGCCGGCTCGAC
>JANLRE010000269.1:0-1294 GCA_031368205.1 Fimbriiglobus sp.
TCACCCGAAGTATTGTTCGAGGAACTTGCGGCTTTGTCGGAGGGCGCGTTTGCGGTCGTCGAGGTTGCGTTCGTAGGCGCGGTCTTCGACTTCGATGCAGACGGGGCCGTCGTAGCCGGTGTCGGTCAGGGCGGCGAAGAACTCGCCCCACTTCACGTCGCCCAACCCCGGCAGTTTCGGCTTGTGCCACCCCAGGCCCATGATGCCGACTTCGTGCAAGCGGTCGTGGTCGATGCGTTCGTCCTTGGCATGGACGTGAACCAGGTTCGGGCCGAATTCGCGCAGCGCCCGAGCGGCGTCGATGAACTGCCACACCAAGTGTGAGGGGTCGAAGTTCAACCCGAGCCGACCGCCGGGGAACATGGTGAACAGCTTCCGCCAGACGTCCGGACAGATGGCGACGTTCTTACCGCCCGGCCATTCATCGTCGCTAAACAGCATCGGGCAGTGCTCGATGCCGATGCGGACGTTCGCGCGCTCCGCTTCGCGCATGATCGGTGTCCAGACTTCGCGGACCAGTTCCAGGTTCGCATCGACGGTCAACTTCGGGTCGCGGCCGATGAAGGTGTTGACGATGCCCACGCCGATCATCGGCGCCGCGTGGATGATTTTTTTGAGATGCTCGACCACGAGATTGCGGTGCGTCGGGTCCGGGTCGAGCGGGTTCGGGTAATAACCCAGCCCGGAGATTTCGACGCCATGAATGCGCAATAAATCGTTCACACGAGCCGCGTTCGTGGCAGTGAAGTTCGACACGTCAAGGTGGGTCACCCCGGCGTAGCGGCGGTCCGCCTTGCCCGGCGGCCAGCACATCACTTCGACGCACGCGAACCCCTCCTCGGCGGCGAAGTGAAGCACTTCTTCGAGCGATAATTCACCCAAGATCGCGGAGACAAACCCGAGCTGCATGGGACACCTTTGGGGTTAGGGCACGGCTTCCAGGAATTCGATTTCGGGTACGTGGCGCTTCAGTTCTTGTTCGAGTTGCGTGATGATCGTCATGATCGTGGCCGGGCACCCGGAGCAGACCCCACTCAGCCGCACGGAGGCAATGCCGTCCGACACTTCCACCACTTCAATGCCGCTACCATCGAGTTCCAACGCAGGGGCAATGTGGGTTTTCAGTGCGTCCGAAACGCGGTCTTTGAGGGTGGTTATCATGTGTTTATCCAAAGCCCACGAACGATCGTTCGTGGGCTTTCGGGGGTCTTAATTACTTAACATACTCTTCGCGCGGACCACATCTTGTTTCAACTGCTCGACCAGTTCCCCGACGTTGGCAAATGGTCGGGTG
>JANLRE010000718.1:0-5284 GCA_031368205.1 Fimbriiglobus sp.
CCGACCGGGGTTGTGGCTGACGCAACTCTCAATCGCGAACGATCACCACTTATATCCGGTCTGTCAGATGAGTCGAACAAGTTGATCAACTCCGTATACAACATTAGTTTTGGAGATACAAATGAAGAGACTTATTTATACAGGCATTCATACATGGGGGACGGGCAAGAACCAAACGAGGCACAATGGTCAGAGAAGCCTTATCGTGACGAGAAGGCGTATGACTTGGGTGGGTTAATTAACGCGACACCCGATGTACTGGGCGATGGCGCAGGATACTTTGCTTGGCCACTGGTACCAGCAATCGGTTCAGCGTATCCAAATCAGTCTGGTTTAACATTAGTGGACCGCCCCACGACTACCACCTATACGGCGGACTACGCCGACTTGGCGCAGATCTTCGCCAGCGGTAGTGATCTCACCATCTCCACTCCCAACCAATTGGTAACTTCGGGCAAGTACGATGACATCTACTATGACATGCAGACGATGTACGTGATCCCTGATCGGAACGCCAGCCAGTTTACAGTGACCGCAAAATCGACTGACACACTCATTCACACGACCAATGGCATTGTTGACAGCCACACGTCACAAGACCGCACGCTGACAATGCCGGTGACGACGCCGGAGTACAATCCGAACTACATGTATATTCGACGGGACTTGGTGGATATCGACACTAGCGGGGGAGGGTCGCTGCTAGGCCAAGCGGCCGCGAGTTCTGGTGCCCCACAGCCAACGTTCTTCACGATCAACCCTGCTCCACCTGTACGTGTTCAAAGCGGCTTCAACCTTGATACTCTCACATCTGGTGACGCTAAAACTGTGACACTACCAACTGCAGCCGGCAACTTGGTACTGGAAGGACGAGTTTGGACGATAAAAACCATCAATGGTGTTGAGATTACGTTGTTCGAGCCTAAACCGGAGGCTCAACAGCCACAAGCTACGCGGGACAAGCTCGCATCGTTTAGAAACATAACAGGCATCGACATCAGTTACAACTGCCATGCTTACTCGTTGGGAATTGACCGGATGGTAGACAATAATGGTGTTGGCCGTAACTTTTGGGTTCCCAGCTCGACTGATATGCAGAAATCGCTGGACGATTTATACGAAAAACGATCAGAGACCAAAGATGCAGTGTCCGGCAACATTGTACTCTTTAAAGACCTACAGAATCGCAATCAGCATTCGGCCGTTCTCTGGGATGTTGCTCTTGAAAATTACGGTAGCGGTCGAGGACAAGGACTTGGGCGTGCGAGCAGTCTGATTTCAAAGAATGGTATCATGGCCTTGAAGGGGCCACCACCTGTTCAAATTGGGCCATACACCCTTCACGATGCCATCGAAGAATACCTACAAGTGCCGAACACTATTGACCGTTCCAAATTGTTTTCCGTCTGGAAACGAAAGTAAGCCCTAGGTGCCATCATGTTTCGATCGAGGCGGCTACGAATGGTAGCTATATTCACGATGGTTTTGTTACTTGGAACCTCTCTGCTTTGGGTGTGGTCCATGCAATCTCAACCAGCAAGCTCGACGGTTCAGATTGCATTAGTTCGTGTCGCCGATGCACGGATCATCGAGTGTTGTGGACCCGATCCGCTCACGATGATGGGCAGTCCGAACCAAATGCCCGAATGGCCCGAGGTCGCAAAAAATAATACTATTTTACATCTCAAGTACTGCTACGAAGCCGAAATCACGAATAATGAAGATACCGATATTGCTATCACGTTAATTGATGTCAGCATTGTCAACACTCTCACTGGCAAAATTGTGCCTTACAAAGGACCAACTGATATTACTCTTGATCGCAACATGAGAGTTCCTGCGCGGCAGACCAGACGTTTTACGGCCTTTCTTCTTGGGCTAATTGACGCAAGCTGTTTTAGCCCCGGCTATTATCGGCTGACTGCTTTGTTTTATAGTTATACAACAAAGCAAACATATACATCAGACACGATTCGTGTTCTTATTACGAGCAAAGACATCCGAGACTACAATTGCACCCACGGTTACGGCTGCAAGTGATCGTTAACTCAGTTCCGTCAGCGGGCCGTAGCCGACGACGGTGGATTCGTTCACGGGGTAGCGGTTGAGGTATTCGCGGATCGTGGTCAGGGTGATCGCGTCGAAGCGGGCCATTTCTTGGTCCACGTCGGAATACTCGGCGTTGTACATCCACGACCCGGCGATCGACCGCATCCGACCCATCGGGCGTTCGTTGTACCGCACAATCCGCGACGCGATTTTGTTCTTGGCTTGGTTCAGTTCTTCCTCGGTGATGCCACCCTGTTGGACTTCATTCAATATCTTCCGCACGATGCCAAGGTTGTCGGACGCGGCTTCCGGGTCGCACGAGAATGTTGCCACGGCAATCCCACAGCCTTGGCTTTGATCGGTGGTGAACCCCGCTGATTCCACCAGACCCGGATCGACCAACTCCCAATAAATCCGGCTGCCGGATTCATCCCCGATGGCCATTGCCAGCGTCGAGGCGGCGTAACGCAACGGTGATTCCGCAGGCGGTCCGGGGTTGATGACGAGGACGTGCTGTTGCGTGGCGTTCGCTTTCGCAACGGTGTGAACCCCGCCCTGCCCCCGTGCTTCGTGAATCGAATCGCGTTTCGCGGTTGTGTTCGACCACGTCGCACAAGCGGCTTCAATCAGCCGGACGTACTCAGCCCAGTCGAAATTGCCCGCCACGACAGCAAGGATGTTGCTGGCCACGTAGCGGCGGTCGAAGTAATCCTGCATCTGGTCGCGTGACAAGGCCGTGATGCTGGCCGTGGTGCCGAGGATGGAGTTGCCGAGCGGGTGCTTGCCGAAGTAGATCTGCTTGGCGTGATCCCAGGCCATCGAGCCGGGCGAATCTTCGTACATCTTGATTTCTTCGAGGATGACTTGCTTCTCGGTGGTGAAGTCTTCCAGGCGGAGGCTGGGGCGAAGAATGTCCGCCAAAATATCCACGGCGTTACTGATGTACTCCGGCAACACCGCTGCGTAATAAACCGTGTTTTCTTCGCTGGTGTAGGCGTTGTACGACGCCCCGATGCGGTCGAAATCGAGATTAACTTCGAGGGCGGTTCGCCGTGGCGTGCCCTTGAACATCATGTGTTCAAGAAAGTGCGACACGCCCGACTCTGTACCGACTTCATCGCGTGCGCCGGTCTGCACGAAGAACCCGACGGCGATTGACCGCGAAGTCGGAATGGTTTCGCCGATGAGTTGAAGACCGTTCGGCAAGCGATGGGTATGAAACGGCATAACGCGGTGATCCTTGAGGGTACGGAAAGACGAACGCCCACGGACGATCGTCCGTGGGCTTTGCTTCCCTCACTCCGGCAGTTTCAATGCTTCCGGGCCGAGGGTCACCACAGTCAAATCCTTCACCGGGAACCGTTCGAGGTAGTGTAGAATTTGGCCGGTCGTCAATGCATTGATCGCGGCTTGCACTTCGTCCACCGTTCGCACACGGCGCAAGTAGAACCAATCGGTTGCCATCGAACTGGCCCGCGAACTGGTCGATTCTTGAGACATCACCAGTGAGGTTTTTAAGCTGGCCTTCAGACGGTCGAGTTCTTCCACCGTGACGCCATCTTTCAATCGTCGCAGTTCGCCGACGGTCACGTCCAACGTTTCTTGTGCCCGATCGGCACGAGTGCCAGCGTAACAAATCATCGTGCCGCGATCCTTCACCGTGTCGTGGCTGGCGTACACGGAGTAACACAGCCCGCGTTTCTCACGCACTTCCGTAAAGAGCCGTGAACTCATGCCGCCCGAAAGCACGCCGACGGCGCCGCGTGCGGCGTAGTAATCCGGGTCCGTAAACGACGCGCTGGGAAATGCGAGAGCAATTTGCGTTTGTTGTGTGTCTTTCAGCAGGTGCGTCGAAAGCGGTGTATGGGATTCAATCACAGGTTCCGGTTCGTCTCGACCCGGCCAATCGCCGAACAGTTCGCCGACTTGTTGCTGGAGTGCAGGCCAATCAATCGCCCCGGCCACGGAAAGAATCGCACCACGGGCCTGGAACCGCGCGCCGTAGTGGGCCTTCACGTCACTCGCTTGAATCGCCTGAATGCCCTCGGTCGTGCCGTAACGATTGCGGTTGAGCGGTGACGGATAGTAGCGTGACTTCAGTTCCAAGATGACTTTTTCTTGCGGCGAGTCCTCCAGACCAAGAATGTCTTGAAGGAGCAAATCTTGAACCGCTGCTAACTCGACTTCGGGCAAATGGGGACGGCGGATGATGTCCGCATAAATCGCCAGCGCCGCCGGGACGTTCCGCGCTAATGTGCCAGCGGACAGTACGATATTGAACGACCCGACACTCTCGCTGCGATCGGTCCCGAGGTTGTCGAGTGCCAACGACAGTTGCTTGCTGTCGCGTTCCCCAGCACCTCGGGTCAACATCTCCGCAAGGACCGACGACATGCCCAACGTCGTGGGTGAATCGTAGGTGAACCCCGACGGAATCAGAAAGTAAAACGTCGCGGAGCGAACGTGGTCGAGCCGTTCCGCCAGCAGGGTCAGGCCGTTCGGATAGGTGTGTTGGAAAAGCTGTTGTTGGGCCACTGGGGACAATGTCCTTCTGCTTGATCTACGGGGTGGGCGGATCAAATCCCCATGCCGACCGGGCTGGGTTGCGCTTGCACCACCACTTTATAGAGGGTGCGAAAACTTCGGAAGCCGTGCTTGCGATAAAGTTTGACCGCCGCCGTGTTTTGCGCTGTGACTTCAAGATACGCCCGCCGCATCCCAACGGCTTGGAACCCGTGCAATGCTTTCAACAATAATGCCTCGCCAAGGCCCAAACCCCGGTAAGTAGGCACCACGCCGATATTCTGGATTGCCCCCCACCCTGACGAATCGGTTAAGCCTTGAACCGTCCCAACGCAGTAGTCCGGATTCGCCACCAGCCACGTCGCTTGGGGGCAAAATCCATCGCGTTCCGTGATGGCTCGCATCAACTCCTGGCAACCGGATTTGTGCCCCAAGTTGGGGAACAGTTGGCAGTCGAGTTCGTGCTCAAAGCTCGCACACTTCACGTCGGCATGAAGTTCGCGCAAGCTATCATCCCAAGGCAGCCAATAAAACCCGTCCGGCAACTGTGGCGTCGTCAGCGGTCCACGCAAATCCAAGTCCATGCGATAGCGTTTCAAGTAGTACATGGGGGCCGTCGTGTATCGAGTATCGGGGGAACCTTGTTGCTCCATCCATTTCATTCCCGGCGAACCGGCTGCGTAAGCTGCCGGGTGGACTCCCGCACTTGGGG
>JANLRE010000346.1:0-1570 GCA_031368205.1 Fimbriiglobus sp.
CAACGTGCGATCACCGACCGACACCAGCGTTTGCACGCGGTCCCCGTACAACGCGGCAGCGAACGCAGGCGCGGCGAGGGCCGGAATTGCCAACGCGAGTTTGATGTTGGCCGCTTCCCGCACGGCCTGGGCAAACTGCGGATCGTTGAGGCGGACCACGACCCGTTGCTCCGGGTTTTTATCGCGGACCAGCAACGCAATTTCGAGATTCGCCAACTCCGAAGAGGTCGCGGCCACCACGGCCCGTGCGGTGTCTGTCCGGGCTTGTCGAAGCACTTCGGCGACCGTGGCGTCACCCACGATCACGGCAATGCCCATGCGCCGGACTGTTGCGGCAAACGTATTGGCGGCGTCCTTTTCGATTGCAACCACTTGCTTGCCCATCCGCACGAACTCTTCAACACAGCGAAAGCCAACGTTGCCCAATCCGCACACCACGATGTGGCCGCCATCCGGGATTTTGCGCGCTTCAAACGCCCCGCCCAATTTTGCCCGCACGAGGTACTGCGTGAAGATCGCGGTGAACCCGGCGATGAGCGCGGCCCCGGCGATCTTCAAGAAACTGATGAACACCTTCACCCAGTCATCGCAGCCTTCACCTTTCAAATCCGAGCCCGTCGCAACAATACTCACCGTCTGGTAAATCCCGTCCGCCCAATCGACACCGATCCCGAAGCGAAAAATCAGTGTGCTGCCGAAGAGTGTAACAAACAGTGCGAGCGTGCCGAGTTTCACGGCGAGATCAATCTCACCCAGCGTGCGACGAATGGTGCGACCAATGCGTTTGAGCCAACTGGCCCACAACACACTGGAAAAGAGGTCGCCGCCGCCGGGTGCCAGGAGCGGTTCGAGATCGTCCGGGCGGCCACAAATTATCACCCGATCCCCCGGCGACAACGCGATGCCACTGGGGATGTGTTGCAGCAACTGGATATTAGTATTGGCTGTTTCGTGGGCCAGAATCAGCAAGTGGAATTGCCCCGCCAAGTCGTTCAACTTCCGACCGACCAGTTCGGAGCCTTCGACAATCTGGATTTCGGCAATCTGTTGTGGCCCGGAGTCGAGCTTGAACGCCCCGAGTGAATCCCCCGTTAACGCGGAGACGGCCAACAGCGGTGCGGTGAGTGCGGACACGGAAAGTGCGGTGATGTTGCGAATCGCGTGACCGAGCCGGTTGATTAAATTCTGGTTGAACATCCGCACCACGATGCGGCAATCCGGGTTGAAGCGGCGGATCAGCAGTGCCGCCGAGACGTTGACGAGGTCATCGCTGGTGACAATCAGCACCCCACGGACGGTGGCGAAATCAATTTGAGCGAGCGCCTGTAAATCGCGGCAATCACCGCGAATCACTTGCACACCCGTCAACCGGGGGTCGTCCGGCTTGATGTGCAGATCGAGAACAATGACCGGCACGCCGGCGCCGCGTAAGAAATCCAACACCCGCCAACCGACCCGACCCAAGCCACACAACACGACTGGACGATTCACGTTGCTCCCTCAGGGATTAACGGCGCGGATCAACGGCACGGATGGACGGCATGAACGCAACCAGCGATAATCCATTCAG
>JANLRE010000354.1:0-2260 GCA_031368205.1 Fimbriiglobus sp.
CGACTGTGACCAACATCTACAATCGCGTGATGACGCAGTGGTCTTTTGATGCAATGACGCCCGCTAACTCCACTGGCTTTGTGTCGGTCGCAAATGGCACGTTGTTGCCAAGTGCGTTAGCAATTGGTTCGACATCCGACAAATATGGATCGGATGTCGTGTTGAACAATGTGATCTCGATGCAGATTCGCGTGATTACAAATGGCTCCTCAATGTTGTTCCTAGATGACCTACCCGTTGCCGGTTTCTATCCGCTGCGTTTGGATACTGCAAGTGGTTCTGGAACCGTGATCCGGGCCATCCAGATCAAGTTGCGGGTGTGGGACACGAAGAACAGCATCACGCGGCAGATTACGATTACGCAAGACTTGTAACCCCCTGAACGGATGCCCCGTCATTCGTTCCGTTCGCCTTCGTACACGACTTCGGTGTGGTGGTGGTTTCCGCCCGCACCGGCCTTTATCGCCTTCTGGGAGAGTAACATGTTCCGACCATCCTCGACTCGCGTGGGTCGCCGTTCGCCCCGCTACTCGGCCCGACAGGGCGCGATCTTGCTCGTGGTGCTGACGTTGCTGGCGCTCTTTGCGGTCATCGGGTTGGCCTTCGTGCTGTACGCCGAGAGCGAAGCCAACGCCAGCCGCATCGCCCGCGAATCGGTCACCAACACGAACACCACCGGCCTCAATTCCATCGACTCGACGCAAGCCGTCAACAGCTTCCTCGGGCAGTTCATCTACCCGAGCGACGACGGAACTACCGCCCTCAACGGCTACGACATGGCCCGCATGGTCTACGGCAGCGCCGGAAACACGGTGCCCTACAACGGCCACGGCATTTACCGCGAGACGCTGAATCTCCCCACGTTAGGTAATCCGGCTGTGGACCGTACCCAGGTGATTAACTTCACTCCATTACGCTGGAGCATCAGCGCATCGGGTGGCACAGAGACAATCGTTTACGTGGACCCGGATCGCACGAACGGAAATGGCACAGTCCGAACCGCTGCTACACCAGCGGCATTCCTCGCGCTAACTCCCCCAACGCATTTCGTTGCTCGCAATGCCGCCTACACATACCCGGACCGCAACAACGTTTATGTTGCTGTGCAAGACCCTGCCACAGGGCAAATCGTGCTGCAATCGTACCACCGGGGTACACTCTTCAACGATGTACCAGCACTGCCCTATGATTTAGATTCATCCAATAAGAACTGGATGAAGCCGCACGGTAAATTCAAAATCCTACGCCCACGGACAATCGACCAGCTCACACTAGCTGAAATCAACTATCTACAAACCCTATCGACGCCATTATGGCCAACTGCCGCATCTGCTGGTACAAACCTGAGTGCTGCGCAGTACAACCAACTGGCAACAATTTTGACGGGCAATGACGCAACAGCGAACACCGCTGTTCCCAGCTTCAAAACCCTCTTCCCGTACCCGGCGGCGAACCCGGATGGCAGCATCACCGGCGACGTGCAGAACGTGAAGTTTGCGACGGGGGCGACGCAACAACAGAACTACGGGATGCAGCGGTTCGATAGCGTGTGGCTGGATGCGAAATTGCCAACGGTCACGTACAAAGGCAAAACGCTTCGCCCGATGGTCGCGGCCACCGTGCTGCCAATGGACGGCCGTGTGAACCTGAACGTCGCGGGCAACTTGAACGGCGTCCCGTTCGCTGGCCCCCCCGTCATCAAGACTTCGGGTTCACACCAGGGGTTCGGCCCGCACGAGATCAACCTCGGGACGGTCATGGCTCTGAATCCGACCGACTTAAACTCGATGGTGACAGGTCGATACGGATCGGGCGTTGTACCAAACACACGCAACAGCAGTAACACGCAACAGGCGTTCCATCCCGATGCTTTGAACCCACTCAATGCTGCCAACGCGAACTTCCAGACATTACCGCCGACGTACTCACAAGTGAACTTTGATGCGAAAGGTGTTTACAACCCTCCAGCAGTTGCGGATTACAGAAGTAACCCCAACTATGCCAGCACGGGCACCGCCTACGGCAACAGCGACCCCACGACCGAAGCAACGTCGAACCCGGTGATGTTCAACCCGTACCAGTGGGATTACTTCACCAAGGGCGGCACCTCGACGACGTTCACGAAGCAGTTGCCGACTAGCGATGAACGTCGGCTCCAAGCCCGCTACTCGGACAACACGAATTTCCTAATCAACTACAGTGTTCTGGGGTCATCCCTACCCGCTTACGCCGCAACCAACCCGAACCACCCCGCCAACGT
>JANLRE010000397.1:0-2922 GCA_031368205.1 Fimbriiglobus sp.
GCGACGGGTGCGGGTGCAATAGGGGCGGCGGGGCGGCGGTCGTTTTTTAGGGCGGCGATTGGGTTTTAGGCGAAAATCTTAAATTACGCGTTTTTAGTGGTTTGTAAGAGTCGTTGGAGTTAAGGCTGCGCGGCGCGGGCTTCGTCGCCCATGCTCATCACGGTGGTGATCGCGGCGGCGGCGACCATCGGCTCGTCATGGAACAACGCGGTCAGGATGGTGTTCATCACCGGCTTGGCTTTCGGGCCGAGCACGGCCAAGGCGTTCAACGCCTGCACTTGAAGTTGCGGGTCGGTCGCCGTGACCAGCCCGCCCATTGACTTCAGCGTGGTATCAAACACCCGATCGTCGTACATGATGTGCAGAAGCATCAGCCAAACTTTCACCGTCGGGTCGGTCTCCAAGCCTTTCACCCTGGCCGAAATCACGTCAATATAAGGCTTGGCGACCGCCGGGTAGCCGTTGGGGTCGGCGGAGTACGGCGGCCCCAGGAGAACCAGAGAGTGACACGCCTCGATGCGAACCGTCGCACTTTTATCGCGGATGAGTTGGAAGTTCAGCTTGTCCATCGCGGCCTTGCTGGGCGGGCGTTTGACGATGGGGATTAAGTTCGGGCTGGCTGTCGTCTGAATCGCTTTGTCGTCAAACGCGATGCCGGCGATGCGCCCCAACGTGGTGGCAGCGGCGGCGCGAATCTCCCAGGAAGGGTCATCCGCCACAGCGACAACTGCGTTGATGGCGCCGAACGCTTCCCGCCCGATGCCGGCCAGCGCGCGTGTGGCGTGCAGGCGGATCACGCTACCGGGCAATGTTCTCCCCAGCACGCTCGTGAGCTTGTCCGAAGCGGCTTTTGCGTCTTCGAGTTTATCGAACCCGATTGAGGCCATGACGAGTATCGCGTTAATGCGAACCCCAGGGTCGGTATCGTCGAACATCCCAATCAACGGTTTGATCGCCTGAGTCCGCGCCGCCGCAACGCCGAAGAGCGGAACCACGCGGATCGCTTGTTCCCGCACCGTCGGGTCGGTGCTTTTGAAATCGGCCAACCACTCGGTCAAACTGCGGTTGCCGACCCTACTGGGTGGGGCGAAGGGTTTCGACATTTCCATCGCGTTAGGCGCAGCAACGGGCGGCGGCGTGGGGGTCAGTTGCGGTGCGGCAGTTGGCAAGGCTGGCGGAAGTGGGCTGACGTTTTGAGCGGGCGGCGCGAACGGCGGAACGGGCGGTGGCACCGGGGGCTGAGCCACAGCCACCGACGCAATCAGCACGACTAAGGGTAACGCCCACCGCAGAGAACACAACATGAGACGGCCTCCTACTCGATTTCACTTGCTCTAGTCTACCGTTAACGTCAACAACGCCGCAACTGAACAAGCTGTTGGCGGGATTCGACTCGTGCCGAATGTCGTTGCCACCGGACCAACGCATCCGTTCACTAAGGGTGTGGAAACGATCACCCTCGCCTTACACGGCACCGAACGCCGGTATCTATTGTCACGCCCGGTCGCTCCGGACTTGCGCGCGAATTTCCGCTTTCCCGTCGTAATTTTCCTTCATGGAACCGGCGGAACGGCAGCGTGGGCGGACACGGAAACCGGCTGGTCCGCACTAGCGCAGCGGGAACGGTTCGTGCTGGTCTTGCCGGACGGAATTCCGCCGAACCCGTCAAAAGCTCCGAAATTCCTCACGAACCCGTCCCGCTGGAACGACGGCGGCACGGAGTTGGGGCAAGCACTTCATACCGATGCCGCCGATGTCGATTTCCTCACGGCGGTGATTCAGGACGTAATTCAGCGTGGCATAGGCGATCCGCGTCGGGTTTACCTGACTGGCTTCTCCAACGGGGCGGGGATGACGTTCCGTTTTGCCGCCGAGCGGGCTGAGTTGCTCACCGCGATCGCGCCCGTTGCCGGCTATTGCTGGGTCCGTGACCCGAAGCCAATTCGACCCGTCCCGACGTTGTACCTGGTGGGTACAGCCGACCCGCTCATTCCCTTACTCGGCGGCAGTGTCCGATCACCCTGGGGCGGCAAACTGGTACGTCGCCCGAGTGTGCGGGAAACGCTGGAGAAGTGGGCCGTGTCAATCGGCTGTCACTCGCAATCGGTGGTGGTTGCCGACGAACACGGCGTGCGTGAAGAACGATACCCTTCCGATGCCGGAACCGAATTCCACAGCCTGTTCCTAGAAGGCCACGGCCACCACTGGCCCGGCGGACGGGGTCAACTGACCGCACGCATCGGCGGAGTATCGGTGAACACGATCCAGGCGAATGAGCAGATATGGGCGTTCTTCAAGCGACACCAATTGTGACATTCGACCCACACCGGGTGTCACCAAATTCTCTGGGCCTCGGAAAAGCAACGTTCACCACAGTGGCACAGAGACACCGAGAAATCCAAAACCAATTCTAATGGATGGCTCTGTGCCTCTGTGCCTCTGTGGTAAACGTTCTTAATTTTCACCATCCAGAGCTTTTAGCCATACCTCATGCACAATTCAAAACCATTTCGCTTGTGCTTTCGCCGTGATTGTCCACAATGGGCAGCGGGGGTTCTTCGTGGCTGGGGTTGCGTCTTTGATGAATCGCTTTGCATTGGCCGTAGTCGCCACTGGGATCGTTGCGCTCTGTGGGTATGCCCAAGTGCCGGAGGCCCCGGCGTCGGGGTTGGACGCGCCGCGGCTGGGCGGGTGGGAAGTTTTTGCCAACACCCGCACCCGGTTGGGTGAGATTCAAAAGTTAGCCGCGACCAAGCCGACCGAGGCCGCCGACGATCTGCGACGGTTGATTGACACGTCCGGTGACGACCTCGTGAGCCTGGACGGCAAGCACCACACTTCTGCCCGGCAAATCGCGTTTCAAATCCTGTTCACGTTGCCTGCCGCCGAGTTACGCGGCTATCGGGATCGCGTCGATGAACC
>JANLRE010000398.1:0-5814 GCA_031368205.1 Fimbriiglobus sp.
GAACGCTTCTGGGTATGAGCCGTCCGGATGGGCCGAAAACCTAATCGTTGCCCGGTCCCCAGGGCATGGCCCTGGGCTGACAGAACGTCCCTTTCAGGTCCGCAAACCATGAGAACTCACTTGCCAGAAAAATTCGCCAGACCCGAGCGATTAGACTGGGGTGTCGCTGCGCTCAACCCCAGGTCACTCCCGCACGTACCAAAACCACCCTGACTCTAAAACCACAACAATCCTAACTTCCGATCTGCTTAGACCTACCCCCGATACCCCGTCGGGTCCGGCACCCCGGCTTCGGCGAAGCCTTTTTTGCGGAGGGTGCAGGAGTCGCAGTGGCCGCAGGATTGGCCTTGTTCGTCGGGGTCGTAGCAACTCAGGGTTTGGGCGTAATCGACGCCGAGTTGCGTGCCGAGGCGGATGATTTCGGCTTTGGTCATTTTCAGGAGCGGGGCGTGGACGCGGAATTGGCCGGTGCCTTCGACCCCGGCTTTCGTGGCAAGGTTGGCGAGCGATTCAAACGCGGTCAGGAACTCCGGACGACAATCGGGGTAGCCGGAATAGTCGAGGATGTTCGCCCCGATGAACAGATCGAATGCCCCCACGGTTTCGGCATACCCCAACGCCACGCCGAGCAAGATGGTGTTTCGGGCAGGGACGTAGGTGATCGGGATGCCGTGGTTCATTTCATCAGCGGAGCGGTCCTTCGGCACTGCCACGTCCGCCGTCAACGCGGAGCCGCCAATTGCTCGCAAGTCCAACGTCACGGTGCGATGATCGCTCACGGCAAAGTGCGCCGCGACCGCAGCGGCCTTCACCAACTCGGCCTTGTGCCGTTGGCCGTAATCCACACTCAGCGCGAAGACCTCGTACCCCGCGTTCTTGGCAACCGCCAACGTCGTCGTGCTATCCAACCCGCCACTTAACAGAACAACCGCTCGGGGCATGTGGACACCGCAGTTCAGGACTATCTGTGTTCCCCGCTCTGGAAGCCGGCGCGGGGGAGGACTATCAACTAACGGTATCCATTCACCAGGAATCACGCATCATGGAATTGACACATACACCGTCGGCGGAGCAATTGGACACCTTCCCGAACCCGAAACCGGGCCGGGATTATAGCATCGAAATCATCTGCCCGGAGTTCACCAGCGTCTGCCCGCTCACGGGGCAACCGGACTTCGGCACGATCACGTACACCTACACGCCGAACGAAAAATGCGTGGAACTGAAGTCGCTGAAGCTGTACCTGCAACGCTTCCGCAACCAGGGGATTTACTACGAACAAGTGACCAACCGATTGCTCGACGACTTCGTCGCCGCATCCCAGCCGGTGCGGTGTACGGTGGTCTCCCGGTGGACCCCGCGTGGCGGCATCACCACAAACGTGACCGTGACCTACGCAGCCGGTTCAGGCGAACCGGCGACGTGACAGTACTTTCAACGGGTTTCGTTGAACGGTCAGGGTCTGTCGTGTCAGTCGATGCGTCGTTCCTTGGGGTAGTGATTGGCGAGGTGGTCGGCGACCCCGACCTGCGCTTGGTTTGTTTGCCAGTAACTGGTTTCGACCCCGAACCTGTCACGGTGTCACGTCGATGTCGATCGTGTTGGGACCGCTTTTGACTTCTTTCTTGATCGTCGTTTTCAGAGGATCGGTGTAGATGATGGGGATCTGCGACTTCTTGCCCTTGGTCATATCGACATCTTCCCCTTTGCGACCCATGAACTTGTCTCCGAGAACGCCCACGTCTTTGAGAACCACGTTGTGACTTCCAACGATGGCGCCTTTTCGGACCCCATCGTCAACGAGTAGCGAATAGTGACCCTGTTCATCGGTCGTACCCATCGAACGGGGGCCACTTGCGACCGGCCAGAATTCGACTTGGATCTTGTTCAAGGGTTTGCCGTTCGCTTTCACGGTGCCTTGGACTTCGACCAACGTCGGGCCACTGTCACAACCGACGATGACGAGCAGCCCTATCAACACTGCAATCGGAGCAACGCGATGAGCGAACATGATGGTACTTCTCGGGAGGGTGATTGGGTGGTGGGAAACGAATTTGAGCGGGGAACGAACCTGAGCGGGGGACGTTAGTCCCCCGAGGTTGCATTCACTGACTGGCCGCGCCCACTCGGAGGACTAACGTCCCCCGCTCAGGGTAACAGTTGTGCGACTGACATCGCCGGTTCGCCGGGAATTGAAACGTTAGTAATCGCCTGCCACGACTTCGCCGCCGCTCTTGGTGCCCAGCGAAGCAAACGTCACGGGCGAGATCGAATCGCGGATGAAGCGGACGGACCCATCGGCCAAGGCAAAGTTCGCCCCGCCGGTGTGGCCGCTGCCGTAGGCGTTGATGCGGTCTTCAAACAGCAACTGCTGCTGGCCACCACCCAGAGTAGCAAAATTGGCAGGAAGCTTGTAGTTGATTGGTGCACTTGTTCCCAGGCCAACATCCCCTTCACCAGCAAACCAGACCCAACCCCAGTCCGCAATCCGATCGTCCACGACCGGGCTGGCGTCGAATATGGGGTCGAAGAAATGCCGTTCGCCGAACAGAAGCGTGTTCGATGTGCCGTCGGTAATAGCAGCAATATTGAACGCGCGATTCCGGTAAAACATGCCGTTGCCTTGATACGTCCAGAGAGACGGGCGAGTGGTGTTCATCCGTGGGTAGCTTCGGGTTCCGGCATTCCCGTAGTAACTGGTGATGAAATAGTTACCGGACGGGCCACTAACAGGCATACTAAGCGGTCCGCCTGGATTCGACGGGCACACCATTGTCTTCACCACTTTGCTTGTAAACGCACCAGGTGCAAATCGGACGCCGGCGGGTGTTGCCGGGAATCGTTCGTTGCTGCCGTAATCGAAGTGATTCCAAAGCTGCCATAGGTTGTCTTGTTCGATGAACGACAACATCTGGTGGAACAAGCCGTACCGACGTTGCGGGTTGGTACTCGGATTATTCGGCCACAGGAGTGATGGATTGTCGGGCGGGAAGTTGCCGTCAGCTCGCAAGATTCCATACGGGAACTTTAAGTTCACGTCGTGGAAATTGTGGGCGCCCAATCCGAGTTGTTTCATGTTGTTCGAGCAAGTGGCTCGGGCCGCCGCTTCGCGGACTTTTTGGACGGCGGGCAGGAGTAGCCCGATCAGGATTGCGATAATCGCAATCACGACCAATAGCTCGATGAGCGTGAAACCCCGACGACGAAAACGCATGGTAGACCCTCCAGAACGAGGTAAGAGACCATTCGACGAAATGTGAGGCGACACGATTATCCGCTTCGCTCCTGAAGAAATCGAGAGCAAATTGCAAAATTCTGGTGGTTACTTCAATCCCAGCGAAAGCGTTGCGGCGAGGAATGGGCCTTCGTACACGAGGCCGGTGTAGATCTGCACGAGGTTGGCGCCGGCGGCTAGCATCGACTGGGCGGATGCGACATCGTTGATGCCGCCACAGCCGATGACCGTGGCCGCGTCGCCGAGGTAGTGACGGACTTGTTCCACTTTCCGGCACGACAGTTCACGCAACGGTTGCCCGCTCAGGCCGCCCTGTTGCAAGTCGGGGCGGTTCGCCGTCGAGAGCGTGTTCGTGGCGATGATCCCGGCGCAGCCACAATTCATCGTCGTATCCAGGACCGCTCGCAATTCATCGCCGTCCAGTTCCGGTGCGATTTTCACCAGGAGCGGTTTGCGGGTGGTTCCCATCACGTGCTGCACCGCTTGCAGAATCTTGCGGAGATCGTCGGCGTTTTGCAACGCCCGCAAGCCGGGGGTGTTCGGCGAACTCACGTTCACGGTCAGGAAATCGGCGTGGACCAGCACGGCGGACGCGGCCAGCGCAAAATCGTCCGCAGCGCCCTCGGCTGGAACCAGTTTGTTCTTGCCGATACTAATCCCGATCGGAAACGGCGGGCGAAGTCCGCGTTCGGCTTGCGAATGCAGACGTGTGGCCAGTGCCGTTGCGCCGTCGTTGTTGAAGCCCATGCGGTTGACGATGGCGTTCGTCGCGGGGTAGCGGAACATTCGCGGCGGGTCGTTGCCGGGTTGTGACACCGGGGTGACAGTGCCGAGTTCCACGAACCCGAACCCGAACGCCCACCACGCCAGCGGCGCTACGCCGTTCTTATCCATTCCCCCCGCCAACCCAATCGGGTTCGGGAACGTCAACCCCATCGTGGTCACGGGTCGATTCGCGGGGCGGGCAATGATTGTGCGAACCGCGTCGCATGCCCACCGGGACCGAGCCAACAGGCTCGCGCTTTGCAGGGCGACGTTGTGCGCGGCCTCGGCGTTCAACGTGAAAAAGACCGGGCGAAGCAACGTGCGGTAGAGCATACGCAGCATTGTAGGCCCGCCGTCCGTAGAACAAACGGCGGGTCGGTTTTGGTTCACAGGGTGGTGATTCATGGGCCACGACGGTCGGCAGGGGAGTGTACAGCGGCGGAGTGTGCGGCGAGTGTTGGGCGACCACACGTTTCGTTCGTTGCGGCATCGCAATTATCGGCTCTATTTCTTCGGACAAATCGTTTCACTCACGGGCAGTTGGATGCAGTCCGCCGCGCTGATGTGGCTGATTTACGACCGCACCAACGACCCCATTTGGCCAGCACTGTTGCTAGTCGCACAAGTGGGACCGACGTTGTTACTGGGCACCTGGGGTGGGGTGCTGGCGGACCGGCTACCGAAGCGGCAGTTGGTGATGGCAACGCAAGCTTCCTTCCTGGTGACCGCGCTGACGTTGACGTTTCTGGTCGCGTCGAACTTCGCGCATCCGTGGTTACTGTTCGCGGTGCAGTTGGTGAACGGCGTGATCCAAGCGGTCGATCTTCCCACGCGATTCGCCTTCGTGCCGAACTTGGTCCCGAAGCCGGACCTCATGAACGCGGTGTCGCTGAACGCGCTCGTGTTCAACGTGGCGCGGGCGATCGGCCCGGCCTTGGCGGGTGGTCTGTTCTGGCTGGCTCAAGCCCTCATCGACAACGGATTCTTGCCCGGTTCCCGCCCCGTGATGCTCGGGGCGATCTGGTGTTTCACGTTGAACAGCACGAGTTACATCGCGGTGCTGATGGCGCTCCAACGCATCACCGTCGATGGTGCTTCGACGAGAAGCGACCAGTCGGGATCGGTGTTGGCGGGATTTTGGTACGTGTGGAACAACCGACGATTGAAGGCACTCTTGGTACTCACCGGCATCATCTGCGTGTTCGCGTGGCCAGCACTCACGTTGTTCCCGGCGTACACCAAGTTAGTGCTGAACCACGCGGAGAAGGAGTACAGCTTGCTCGTCAGTTCACTGGGCGCGGGCGCGCTAATCTCGGCGTTGATCGGGGCCACCTTCGGAACGTTCGCCCGCCGGGGACTGTTTTTAGCGATCGGCGCCGGGTTCACGGTCCTGGGTTTAACACTGCTCTCGGTTGCGGATTCGTTGCCACTCGCCATCGCTGGATCGGGCAGCCTGGGCTTCGGGTTAATCTTCTACCTCGCCACCGGGCAATCCACATTACAACTCAGCGTCGCGGATGACATGCGTGGCCGGGTCATGTCACTGTGGGCGATGATGCTCAGCGCTAGCGCCCCCGTCGGCCACCTCCTCGCCGGCTGGGCCGCCCAAACCTGGCCCATCCGCAACGTGTTCATCGCCCTAACAATCGGCGCCGGGATGAGCGCGATCGGCATCGGGATGCTGGTGCTAAGTCCGGGGTGGAAGCGGTTGAAATAGCGGGAGTGTCACAAATGTTGGTGGAATGACGTTCAAAACCTCGGCGTTTTCAACCCCACCGGGGTTGTTCTATTAGCCCAGGGTTGCGGACCGGAGG
>JANLRE010000436.1:0-1278 GCA_031368205.1 Fimbriiglobus sp.
GCAACGTCATCAACACCCAGAACAGGCCCGTTTGCATCCGGCCTTCGCCCCGTTGCAATTTGTGGCTAAGGGACATCGCGGGTTGGAGTGGTGTTTTGATCTCGCCGAGGTTGGCGGCGGCGAAGCGAATCATATCGTTCGCCGTGGACCGAATCGCCCCGCACCCTTCGAGGGTGGCAAAATCCCAACCGGACACCGGCTCCCCCTCTTTGTCATGCCCCCGCGCCATCCGAGCGCGTTGTTCACCATTGGGTGCCTCAGTTGTGTCCTTCAACCCGAGCGGCTTGGCAATTCGCTCTTGCAACAGTGCATTATACCCGTCGGCTTTCGCAACGTGTACTAAAGCATGGCCCACCAGTCCCGCTCCGAGGTTGCTGTACTCGTATGTGACACCCGGCGGCTTTTTCGGCGTGAGCGTTGCCAGTAACCCCACCAGTTTCTTGCGGTCGTAACTCGCGTAGGGGTTTTTGCTGTCCTTGGCGATCAGTCCGATGAGCGGTGGTTGAACCGGCCAACCGGAACGGTGCGTGGCGAAATGAAGTAGCGTGGCAGGTCCGTCCGTATGGGACTTCAGTTGCAAGTCGGGTGGCAGGTGGTTGTTGATCGGGTCGTCCAGTTTCACTTCCCCGCGCTGGACCGCTTCCGCGAGTAACACGCCGGTGAAACTTTTCGTGACCGAGCCAATCTCGAACAGCGTCCGGCTATCCGGAACCTGTTCGCCGACGGGCGTGAACACCTTGCCGTATCCGAACACCTGGGACTTGCCATCTTGCCACACGGCGACGACGAGGCCGATGTTTTTCCTGTCCTTCAGGACGGGTTCGACAAGCGGATCAATGATCGCCGGTAAGTCGTCCGCCTGAGCGAGAAGGGTCAGTGTCAGCGACAGGAGGGCGGTGAAGAATTTCAGCATGGGTCAACTGCTCCCGGCGAACCGGCGACGTTAGTCGCCGGGTGGTCTACCATAAGCAACAGTCGCGCTGTCAATCAAATACGGTGACTCGCGTCAGCCATCTAGTTCAGCAGCGGTGGGCTGTGCGAGCTATACGTCACGAAGAGCCTATGTACCCCCACTGTCTTTTTCTGCGTATGGTTCGGTGTCCTTCTTGGCAGTCTTGTGTTCCCGGCTCGGCCAGAACGCCCGTATTAAAAACGAGAGCAATCGCCCGACACCTTCGATCAGGAGGATCATGCCCTGAAGCAGCAACTCAAACAATCCGGCCAAAGCCTCGGCCACTCTGCCGCCCTCCGCTTCCGAACTATCTGTTTGTGGTAGAC
>JANLRE010000447.1:0-3275 GCA_031368205.1 Fimbriiglobus sp.
AATCGTTCACCGCGATTTGAAACCGTCGAATCTAATGGTCACCCGCGAAGGCGTGCTGAAACTCACCGACTTCGGGATCGCCAAGGACACCGACGTGACCGCCCTGACGGGGGCGAATAGCACCATCGGGACGGCTGCCTACATGTCCCCGGAGCAGTGTCGCGGGGACAAAACCTTGGGTGCAAAATCCGACCTCTATTCGCTCGGCATCTGCCTGTACGAATTGGTCACCGGCAAGAAGCCGTTCGTTGCCGAAAGCAGCGTGGACATGTTCTTGAAGCACGTCAACGAAACCCCCGTGCGGCCGCGCAAAATGGTCCACGAGATCCCGGTGTGGCTCGACAACCTCATCATGTTCTTGTTGGAAAAGAACAAGGAAAGTCGCCCACTCGACGCTGGCACCGTTGGCAAAATGCTGGCGGACATCGAACAAAAGGTGCAGAGCCAACAAAGCGTCGGGGCCGAAGTCGCTAACGCCAGACGGATGGATCGCCCCGTTGGCGAAAAGCCGCTGAGCGACGAAGAGAAAGATGCCGCACGCTCGTTACGCGCCGGCGACAAAAAGAAACGCAAGAAGAAACCGAAGTCATTTTCTAAGCAAACGTGGCCGAAGGCAGTCGGTCTTGGGGCATTGTTATTGGCCGTGATTGCAGTTGGCGTTTACCTCTTCACCGGCAACTTCTTCGCCGCCGAGACACCCGCTGCCGCATTCACCCGCGTCGAAGCCGCTACGCCAACGGGAAAGTTGGAAGCAGTCGAAGCGTTTTTGAAAACGTATGGCAGTACCTCGGACCCAGTGATCGAAAAAGCCCGCACCCTGTTTCGTGACGAAAAAGCCCGCGAAACCGAGCGGATCCTCATGAAGCGGTTCGGTAGCAAGGCACTCGCCAACAACTCTGAAGGCTTCGACGAAGCCGCGTATAATCTCGCACTTCAGGCAGCGGATTATGAGAAGAGTGGTGAGTTAAAACGCGCCGCCGAACTCTGGTCCAGCATCAAAGACAAATCGCCAACGATCGACATGGCGAAATTACCCGCCGAAGACGAAGCCAACAAAGCGCGACTCGGGTGGGTCGCTGAGAAGCGGATTCGGGAAATTCAACAAGTGGTGCCGGAAACGCTGAAGAACCTGAACGCCCAAATCGAGACGGCCCGTACCCATGAAGTCCTGCTGACACTTGAACCGGGCAACCCAGAACATCAGGCGATTCGTGCCATACTACTTGAGAAATTCGATGACAAAGTGAAAGCCCACGCGACCTGGGAAAAGCTTCAGACCCAAACCGAGAAAGAGGCCGATCAAAGAATCTGGTGGTTGATTGCGGCGCAAAAAAACGGTCAACTGAAGACGGCCAAGGCGGACGAGAACGACACGGAAAAACGGACCATGCTGCTTCAAAAACGCATCACCGAATTTGAAGGGGAAGCCAAAACCGGGGCCATTGATGCCGTTAAACGGCGATCGTTGGGGAACCCCTGCCGAGACATTCTTTTGCTCTACGACGATGAACCCACTGATGCGATCAAATCCGTCGTAGCCCGTGCCAAGAAGTTGCTCGAAACATTGTCCAACAAGTAAGTTTCCGGAGTTTTTCATGCTTGGTGATGTGGTGACGACTCGGTCACGCCCCCGTTCCCTTGAAGCGTTCGCCCGATCCAAATCGGTCATCCCCGGCGGTGTCAACAGCCCGGCCCGCGCGTTCGGTGCGGTCGGCGGGTCGCCGATTTTCATTCAGCGTGCCGAAGGCCCGTACCTGTATGACCTCGACGGCAACCGCTATCTCGACTTCATCGGTTCCTGGGGGCCAATGATCCTCGGCCACGCCCACCCCGCCGTGATCGAAGCGACGGTAGCGGCAGCGCGAAACGGGACCAGTTATGGGGCACCGTGTGAACTCGAAAGCGAACTCGCGGAGATGGTCGTCGAAGCGGTGCCGTCCATCGACATGGTGCGGTTCACGTCCAGCGGCACCGAAGCGGCAATGTCGGCCATTCGTGTGGCACGCGGGGCAACGGGGCGCGACCTCATCATCAAATTCGCCGGGTGCTACCACGGCCACGTCGATTCGCTACTCGTCTCCGCCGGGTCGAGTGCGTTGACGTTGGGCGTGCCGAACAGCCCCGGCGTGCCGATCGGTTGCACCAAAGATACGCTGGTTTTGCAGTTCAACGACGTGGAAGAATTGAAGCAAGTCTTTCAGGCGAAAGGCGACCAAATCGCTTGCGTGATGCTCGAACCCGTCGTCGGCAACATGGGGCTGATTGAGCCGACACCTGAGTTCCGCAAGGAACTGCGTCGCCTCACCCATCATCACGGCACGCTGTTGATTTACGACGAAGTCATGACCGGGTTCCGCCTCGCTTACGGCGGTGCGCAACAACTGTACGGCGACCTACCGGACATGACGGCGTTGGGGAAAATCATCGGCGGGGGTTACCCCGTCGGCGCCTACGGTGGGCGGGCCGATGTCATGAAAAAGGTTATGCCAAGTGGGCCGATTTTTCAGGCCGGTACGCTCTCCGGCAACCCGGTCGCAATGGCGGCAGGCATCACCACGCTGAAGCTTCTCAAGCAAAATCCCCCCTACGCCAGACTCGACGCAATCGGTGCAAGCCTGGTAGCAGGACTAAACCAAGCAGCCACTGACAACGCGGTGCCACACACAATCAACCGCGTCGGAAGTATGTGGACATTGTTCTTCACTGACAACCCGGTGACAAATTACCACTCCGCACTCAAGAGCGACACCGCCAAGTTCGCCCGGTTCTTCTGGGCGATGATGGACCGCGGAATTTATCTCCCATGCAGTCAGTTTGAAGCCGCCTTCATCAATGCGGCCATGACCGATGACCACATTACGGAAACCATCGCCGCAGCACGGGAATCACTCGAAGTGGTCGCGGCTGGATAACTTCACTTGGTGGATTTGTAGGTCGTGGTCGAGGAGGCTTGGCGACGAGGCCCGACATTCGATCGCCACAAAAAAATAGCTAATCCCAGTCGATTCGTAGTCGAGTGTCGGGCCTCGCAAAGCCTCGACCACGACCTACAAAACCCAACACGAAACACCAGATAAGCTATTTGGAGCATTTTGATGGCAACCAGCCCGATCCGATCGAAGAACCGCTCGCAGCGAGCGGTTCTGCTTGTTGTGGGATTTCTGCTCATCGTGGGGATCGGCGGGTATTTGTACGCCCAGCGGTTTAAGCCGCAGTGGTTCGATCGGGAAGCGGTCAACGAAGCCGAACTGACCGCGTTGGACTCGGCGAAATTG
>JANLRE010000458.1:0-3088 GCA_031368205.1 Fimbriiglobus sp.
CGCCGCGAAGAACGTGACGCCAAATCCACAAAGATGGCTAGTGCGGCTAAAAATAAACACACGTAAAAAGCATTTTTGAAGTCTCCCCAAACTGACACATTGTCAACCCCCTGCGCCTTGAATCGACGGGGTGGCTTGAGACAATACTAGGACAATCACCTCCCGACCACTCAAACTGTGATGCGAGACGCTCATGATCGTAGGCGTGCCGAAGGAAATCAAGGGCGATGAATACCGCGTGGCGATGACGCCGAACGGCGTGGAAGAACTCACACGGGCCAAACACAAGGTGCTGATTCAAGCGAACGCCGGGGTTGGCAGTGGCATCAGCGACGACCAGTACGCGGCGTGCGGGGCGGAGATTGTCACCAGCACCGCTGATGTGTGGAGCCGGGCCGACTTGATCGTGAAGGTGAAAGAACCGCTGGTCGAGGAGTGGCCACACCTGCGGGCCGGGCAGACGGTCTTCACATTTTTCCACTTCGCCGCCGATGAACTGTTGACCCGCGCCGTGATGAAGTCCGGCATCACCGCGATTGCCTACGAGACGATCAAGGACGCCAAAGGCAGCCTGCCGTTGCTGACGCCGATGAGCGAAGTGGCGGGGCGGATGAGCATTCAGGAAGGGGCCAAGTACCTGGAGAGGCCCTTCGACGGGCGCGGGATTTTGCTCGGCGGCGTGCCGGGTGTGGCACCGGCGACCGTGGCCGTGATCGGCGGCGGGATCGTCGGCGCGAATGCGGCGAAGGTGGCGGCGGGGCTGGGCGCGAACGTGTTTATTCTCGACGTGAACCTGGACCGCTTGCGCTACCTCGACGACGTGATGCCACGCAACGTGACCACGCTATTCAGCAACCGCCACAACATCCTGGACACGCTGCAATGGGCGGACCTCGTGATCGGCTCGATCCTGATTCCCGGCGCCAAGGCACCCCACTTGGTCATGCGCGAAGACTTGAAACGGATGCCGCCCCGCGCGGTGGTGATTGACGTGGCCATCGACCAAGGCGGGTGCTTTGAAACGAGCAAGCCGACGACCCACGCCAAGCCGACGTACATCGTCGATGACATCGTTCACTACTGCGTGACGAACATGCCCGGCGCCGTGGGCCGCACCAGCACCTACGCGCTGACCAACGTGACGCTGCCGTATGTGCTACAACTGGCGAACAAGGGGGTAGAGCGAGCGATTCAGGAGAGCAATGCGTTGCTCTTGGGCGTGAACATCAAAGCCGGCCGCGTCACCAACGAAGCAGTGGCCGCGACGTTCGGGTTCGACTTGGCTAAAGCGGCGTAACTGACAACCGGGTGTCATTGTGCGGATCGGCGGCATTGTACTATGTGGCGGGCGATCATCGCGGATGGGGCAACCGAAGGCGTGGTTGCCGATCGGCGACGAAGTCTTGTTGCAACGGGTCGTCCGAGTTTTGCGCGAAGTCGTGGAACCTGTGGTGGTCGTTGCCGCACCGGGTCAGGACGTTCCGGAATTGCCGGTCGGCGTCGAGATTGTCCGCGATCCGGTTGAAGGGCGTGGGCCGTTGCAAGGCTTGGCGACGGGGCTAGCGGCACTGAGCGGGAAGGTGGATGCGGTCTATCTTTCGTCGTGCGACGTTCCGTTCTTACACGCGGCCTTCGTGCGTCGGCTGGTGAGTTTATTGAACGAAGACAGCAGTATCGTGGTCCCGCACATCGGGGAATACCACCACCCGCTTGCGGGTATCTATCGGGTGTCCGTGTTGGATGCGGTCAATTCTCTTCTCGCCGCGAACCGGATGCGGCCGGTGTTTTTGTTCGACGCCGTGCCGACGCGAATCGTTCTTGCACCCGAGTTGATCGACATCGACCCGACGTTTGAATCGCTGCGGAACATCAACACGCCGGAGGAGTACGAAATCGCCATGCGGGATTACGCAACGGGTTCCTACAATCACAGCTAGACGCAACCGAAATTCCGAGCTGATTCCACACCATGCACCCGCACAAATCGCACCACAACCGGCACGCCGGCAATGCCGAGAGCAAAGAGTTCATCAAGAAAATCAGTCGGCACCGCATCGACCCGCCGGCGGTTCCCAAGGGAATAAACGCCGCCGATTTGATCGACGCGGCGTTCTTGTCGTACAACGCCGGGCGGATGCGTGAGGGGTGCCAACTGTTCGCCAACCGCATGTTGGAACCGGACGCCACCGTCGGCTTGGCGTTGTCCGGTGCGCTCACGCCGGCTGGTTTGGGCATGTCGTGTCTGGTGCCGTTGGTTGAGGCGGGGTTCATTGATTGGATCATTTCGACGGGGGCGAATCTTTACCACGACACCCACTACGCACTCGGCATGGACCTGTACCAATCGGGGCCGAACTTGCCCGACTTGGAGTTGCGTGAGAACCAGATCATCCGCATCTACGACATCATCTTCGACTACGAAAACCTGCTCGGCACGGACAAGTTTTACCGCACGCTGTGCCGTGGCGAAGCGTTCCAACAGACGTTCGGCACGGCGGAGTTTCACAACCTCGTCGGCAAGTATTTGGACGAACGCGAAACCCAAACCGGCGTGAGGGGCAAGAGCCTGCTTGCCGCCGCGTACCGCTGCGGCGTGCCGATTTACACGAGTTCGCCGGGGGACAGTTCGATCGGGATGAACCTCGCCGCGCTCATGTTGGAAGGCAGCAAGCTTCGCATCGACCCGCTGCGCGACATCAACCAAACCGCGTCGATCGTGTGGGAAGCGAAAGCCAGCGGGGGCACGAGCGGGGTGTTCATTCTGGGCGGTGGGTCGCCGAAGAATTTCATGCTGCAAACCGAGCCGCAGATACAAGAAGTGCTGGGTCTACACGAAGCCGGTCACGACTACTTCCTGCAATTCACCGACGCCCGCCCGGACACCGGCGGCCTGAGTGGGGCGACCCCGTCCGAGGCGATGACGTGGGGCAAAGTCGATCCCGACAAACTCTCCGGCACCGTGACCTGCTACGTCGATTCCACCATCGCGTTACCAATGCTCACGGCCTACGCCCTGACCCGCCGAGAGCCGCGCGAACACAAACGCTACATGGACAAGATCCCCGAACTCGCCCGCAAACTCGAAGCC
>JANLRE010000463.1:0-1235 GCA_031368205.1 Fimbriiglobus sp.
GTATCAGCACGATGACACGTCGAGTCCAGAAAATCAACCGCTACTCCTTCGCCGCCCATTCGACGATGATCGCGGTCGGTGTCATGGGAGCATCCGCAGCTTTGTGGTAGGTGCCGCGCAGAACCCACGTGAGGGATTGCATATTCTTAGTCAACGGATCATACACGCCGATGGCTTCGCCGTTGGCACTCGCGTCGATTGGGAACTTGGCGTTACCGTCGCGGAGGTGACGGGATTGCCACGTGCCGGTGTAGCGGATCACGTCGAGGCCGTTGACTTGGCGGATGACCTTCGCGGTGACGGTGGCCTTGGTCACGTCGTCGGCACGCGGCACGAAGATCGAATCCGTGAGCGGCGAGAGCATCGGGGCGAACTTCTTGACAGTGGCTTCGGCGAGGGTCCATTCGGTTTGAGTTGCAGGTGGTGCGAACGCGGCCCAGTCTTCGGGCGTCAACAAAAAACTGTCGATCACAGGCGGGCCTTCTTGCTTCCCCGAACGGGTGGCGATCACGCTCAAGGCTAATCGCACCTGCCCGGTTTTAGTGAACCCGACGCCGCGATCCGGAAACGGGTTGACGCCTTTGACATCTCGACGTGGCAACGGACCGACTGCCTTGACACTGGTTTCGAGCATCTCGCGGGTGCCATCAACCCACCGCTGTTGGTTCTGCTTGAAGTTGTCGGTGCCGGTCGGTTGGTGGTAGTGGAAACCGAGCGTTTTCCCCTCCGGCGTAACGACCCACAAGCCTTGCGGCCAGCGCTTCATCAGGGTGCGAAAGAATCGCCCGGTTTCCGTATCGGGCAGGCGATCCGTGTTGAGTGCCACCGGGACGAAATTCGCCACCACCAACCGCACGACGGTATCATCATTCAGAGCGCTCGCACGGAGCGCAGCGGCATAGCCTCAACACCGTTCCAACGGCGTCCCGTCCCGATCCCGGCCACCGGCCAGCCACACGAACAGCGGGCGGTTCTCCAGTTTCGCTTGCGTCAACGCATCGTCGCTATCCGTGAACCAGGGGATTTGCTGCCAGCGAAAGTCGGTCGTGTTCGGCCGCACCGCATCCGCTTGCCGAACAATATTCGCCCGCTCTGCAATCGGATCGGCGGCCAGCAGAAACAACAATAAAATGGACATAATGCACTCCGTTTTATTTCTCACGCAGAGACGCAGAGACGCAGAGAAAAACAAAGAACGAGATTTGGTTTTCTGTACTCACTGCGCCTCTGCGTCT
>JANLRE010000468.1:0-2536 GCA_031368205.1 Fimbriiglobus sp.
CGGCCAAGTCTTTCAAAAAGTGATTCAGCAGCACCGGAATGTCTTCGCGGCGGTCCCGTAATGCGGGGAGTTTCACGACGCCGACTTTCAAGCGGTGGTACAGGTCGCGGCGAAATTTACCCTCATCGACCATTGCGTCCAGGTTCTTGTTCGTCGCCGCGATGATCCGGACATCGACGCGAATCGGGTCGTTGGCCCCGATGCGAATCACTTCCCCGTTCTCCAACACCCGGAGCAACTTCGCCTGAAGTGACAACGGCATGTCACCGACTTCGTCGAGGAACAGCGTGCCGTTGTTGGCGTGTTCAAAGCGGCCTTTCCGGGCGCCCTTCGCCCCGGTGTACGACCCCTCTTCGTGGCCGAACATGTCGTCGTCGAGCAGGTTTTCATTCAATGCGGCGCAGTTCATCGCCACGAACGGGCGATTCTTCCGCGGGCCGTTCGTGTGGAGTGCCTTCGCTGCGAGTTCCTTGCCCGTACCGTTCTCACCCAGGATCAGCACGGGCGCGGTCGATGGGGCGTAGGCTTTCAACAATTGAATCACCCGGTGCATTTTTGGCCCGTTGCCGACGACGCCTTCATAGCCAAACTTTTCGTCGATTTGTTGGCGCAGTTCGCGGTTGGTCCGCGAGAGTTTCACCCGCTCCGCCGATTTGTCCACGATCGCCCGCAGTTCCACCATGTCAATCGGCTTCAACAAATAATGTGCAGCCCCGAGTCGCATCGCTTCAACCGCCGTCTTCACGTCGCCGTACCCGGTGATGACGTAGACCTCGGCGTCCGGTAAGTGCTCGCGGACTTTTTTCACCATGCCTAAACCGTCAACGTCCGCCATCCGAAGGTCCGTGAGGACCACGTCAAATTCGTCGTGTTCCACCCGCCCCGCACCGGCTTTGCCGCTAGTGGCCACCGTACACTTGTGCCCTTTTCGTTCCAAGCTTTCGGCAATGGCTTCGGCGAGATTCTTGTCGTCGTCGATCACCAAAACGCGCAGTGGTTCCTCGGACGTTGCTGGCGTGTGGGCGGGCAAAGCGGCAGTCGCCATGTCGAAACCTCAGAGCAAGCGTGCGTGTCAATCTCCAATTTTAGGCGAACGGTCCCGAATCGGCAGACAGAATCGGTGGCGAACCGATGCCCGATGGCGTATCTTGCGTGAACAGTCCGCACGCGATATCTCTCCTTCCCGAGAACCTGCCCAGGAGCCTTTCGATGACCCGCTCTCCGTTGATCCGACTTTCCCTCGTTGTGCTGACATTCAGCACCCTCGCCGGAGTCGCGTTGATCGCCCGGCAAGCGCAGCCGACCAGCGCGACGATGACCGACGCCGCCACGAAATTCCTGGCGACGTTAACACCCGAACAGAAAGCGAAAGCCACGTTCGGGTTCGATGACGAGCACCGGCAAAAGTGGTACTTCACGCCGCAACAAGACAAACAAAAGCAATCGCTACGCAAAGGCTTGCGGATGGACGGCATGACGGATGAGCAAAAAACCGCGACACTGGCGCTGCTCAAAACCGGGTTGTCTACGAAGGGCTTCGACCAAGCGACGACCATCATGAGCATGGAAGCGATCCTGAACGAACTGGAAAAGAACGGCGCCATGACGCGGAACCCGGCGTGGTACTTCGTCAGCGTTTTCGGCGACCCCACGAACACCGGCAAGTGGGGCTGGCGGATCGAAGGGCACCACCTCTCGGTGAACTTCACGCTCGAAAAAGGCGTGATCGTCTCCGCAACGCCGCTGTTGTTTGCCACCAATCCTGCCGAGGTTCGAGACGGGTCGCGGAAAGGTTTGCGAACGCTAGCGGAGATTGAAGACACCGCGAAGCAACTGATTCAGTCGTTCGACGATGACCAAAACAAACTGGCGAAACAGGCCAAGCAGTTCCCGGAAATTAAAGAAGGCCAACCGAACGCCGCCGTCGGTGAGCCGGTCGGCATCCCCGCATCGAAGTTGACCGACGACCAAAAAGCCATGCTGATGAAAGTCCTCGAAGCCTACGCCAACCGCTCCCCCGCCGACCTCGCCAAGTTGGAACTGCAACGGGTGAAGGATGCCGGTGCGGACAAGGTTCACTTCGCCTATTGCGTCGAGCCGGACAAGAAAGGCAAGCCGTACAGCTACCGCGTCCACGGCCCAACATTCGTGGTCGAGTTCTTGAACGTCCAAGGCGACTCCGCCGGCAACCCCGCCAACCACATCCACAGCGGCTGGCGCCGTCTGCCGATGGACTTTGCGTTGCAACCGAAATAAGGTCAGCATCAGCCACACAGGTCAGGCGAATTCTTTCTGGCCGGTTTTGTAGGTCGCGGTCGAGGAGGCTTTGCGACGAGGCCCGACATTGAGCAACCACTGAATACGCGGCTGAACCGATCCCCTTCAATCTCAAATGTCGGGCCTCGCAAAGCCTCGACCACGACCTGCAAAACCGGCCAGAAAAATTCACCCGTCCTCTGACACACAACGGGCTTGCGAGTCACCCTCGCAAGCCGTGATCCGGAATCATCGGACGAGGATTTCGCAGACAGGGGTG
>JANLRE010000555.1:0-3836 GCA_031368205.1 Fimbriiglobus sp.
ACCCTGTTCGCCAACATACTCTTCGAGCAGGTTAAATCGACTTGTTGCCAATAACTGCGTGATTAATTTCGGTACGGCAATCAGAAAAAAGAGGGTACTAAAGTCCAGAATCAATGCGACCCACGCGAAAGGCCGTGTCTCCGGAAGTATCAACATGCCGCTGCCCAGGAATATGGCACCGACAAATGGTATTGGAGAGCAAGACCGACCAGTTCGGTATGATTGGTAAAGCGACAGCCAGTTGGCCAACGCTATCAAACCGCCGAATCCCATTAACACGACAGCAATACCCGTAAGCACTGGCATCCGTAACCTATTTTCTTGTAGTTTGTTGGGAGTCTTCGTTTTCTACCCCAAAGGGGTTGTTCTATTAGCCCAGGGTTGAGGAGCGAAGCGACGATTACCCTGGGAGGCTTCCTGGGAAGGAGGCTTCCTGGGAAGGAGGCTTCCTTCCCTAGGAAGTCGGGTTGGTAATGGGTGCTGGTTCCCAGGGTATTGGACCTTCGGTCCTCAACCCTGGGCTAATGGGACAACCCCCTTGGGGTTGAAAACGAAGACTCCAGACAAACTTCCACCAAAGGGGGCTCTCATCCCGATCGGTGGATGATGGTTTTCCGTGCATTGTTCCTTGGTTGATGTGTTATCTTACGGTCCGTAGTAGACGCTGTTGTAGGGAGACACACTTGGAAAATGGCATCAATCGACGCTCGGCTTTGGTCACGGGTGGTGTGATCGGTGTGGGGGCAATTGCGGGGGTGTTGGGCCAGCATCGCAAGTGTTGGGGAGTGGAGCAACCGGCTTCTTACGAAGAGTTAATGGGCTGCAAGTTTACCCCGGTTGACCAAGCTCCACTCGACAAGATCAGCGTTCGGTTGATCCCGGTGCCTGACTTTCCTGGCCGGGCGGCCATCTGGGGGGCGACGGGCCGCGACCGACAGGGGCACATCTGGTTCGGCGCCTCGGCGGACGGGATCAAGAAGCCGTCGGCCCACCTGTTTGAGTACGACCCGGAAACGGACAAAGTGACCGATTGCGGCGATGTCATGACCGAACTGCGCCGTGACGATCGGGCCAAGCCGGACGAGGGGCAGGCGAAGATTCACTCGCGGATCGTACAAGGGGAAGACGGCCATCTCTATTTCGCGTCGATGGACGAGCAGGGCGAACTTCCGGATGGGAGTCGCCAGCCGACTTGGGGCGGCCATCTGTGGCGGTTGCGGATGCCCGATCGCAAATGGGAGCACTTGAAGACGACCCAGGAGGCACTCATTGCGGTGGCGGGCTATGGTAGCCGGATGCACACGTTGGGCTACTTCAACCACATCGTCAGCCAGTACAACTGCAAGACTCGGGTGAGCCGATCGGCGGCGGTCGGTTCGGTCGGGGGGCACATCTCGCGGAACTTCTTTTGCGACCACCGTGGGCACCTGTTCGTGCCCCGGCTCAAGGAGGCGTCCAAGGGCGGCGTGATCCGCACGACGCTGGTGGAACTGAACCCGGACCTCGTCCAGGTGGCGGAAAACCCACTGGAGCATTACACCGAAACACGGGACGAAAACTCGCACGGGCTGACGGGCTGCCAACCGCTTGCCGACAAGTCGATCGTGTTCACGACCGACCAGGGATTTCTTTACCAAGTCACACCACGTGACGGCAAGCCCGCCGAAGTCCAGGAGCTAGGCTGGTTCCACCCGAAAGGCCAGTCGTATGTGGCATCGCTGTTCACCTCCGACGGCCTCAGCCACCTCATGGGCATGGCACTCCCCTCGTCGGAGACGAAGAAACAGTACGAATGGCTCGTGTACGATCTGAAGGAACGCCGGTCGCGGGCCACGCCGCTGACGTTGCCCACCCTTCCGGGCCAAGCCTTGTCAAAGCCGCTGTTCTACGGCTCCAACACCCGCGACGACGCCGGCAACTGCTACCTCGGCGGCGTCTCGTTCCACAGCGACCGGATGCACCCGCTGTTCGTGCAAGTGCGGCGCGAGGCGTAATGCTCGAAAACTGCCACGGAACCAGCAGTTTCGCACCTTCGTACCCAACGCGCCATCGGGGCCACTCAGTAGACGATCATCCACGCGGACCGTCCAGCCCTCGACCGTGCGATCGGTGTGTGTCAAATCGGGTTCGGCGGACCAGATTGGAACCATGCACCCCACCACGACAAACCAAGCGATCGAACAGCGGACGAGCATTAACGACTCCTCGAATCGGGACGACCTAAATTGGGTCAGCGCCGTCACACATGGTTTCCATCGCCGATCGGCGGCGCGTCAATTGGCATCACATCGACGGAGACTTCCACGGCGTGCTGACCGCCACCCAGGACTACGCCCTTCACGGGACTCACGTCATCGTAATCGCGGCCCCAGGCAAGTAGTACATGGCGATCGGATGGAATCTGGTTATTGGTCGGGTCCAGATCGACCCAGCCCGCTTCTCCGCAAAACAGCGACACCCAGGCATGAGTCGCGTCCGCCCCAATGAGGCGAGGCCGACCCGGTGGGGGTAGGGTTGATAAATACCCGCTCACGTAGCGGGCGGCTAACCCCAACGATCGGAGGCAGGCAATCTGGAGGTGGGCGAAGTCCTGGCAGACGCCGCGTCGGTTTTCAAACACCTCCGTGACAGGAGTCGCCACGGTGGTCGCACGCGGGTCGTAAAGGAAGTCCGCATGGATGCGACGAGTGAGGTCTTGGGCCGCTTCCAGAATGGGGCGATTCGGTGTGAACGACAGACAAGCGTACTCGGCGAACAACGGCTGCGATGTCGCGTAGCGGGAGTCAAAGGAATACTGGTAGGCGTCCAACCAAGCCTCCGCGCGATCGTGGGTCAATCGGTCTCGGACGACCTCCCAGGGTGTCGTCGTCTCGGGTGGAGGTGGTACCGGCGGGTTGACGCTAATCGTGTGACTCACGACGATTTTGAGTGCTTTGTGAAGTTCCTGCACCGTGAAGTACGTGGCCGGATTCCCGAAATAATCGAGCCGTTCTTCTAACACGGCAGGGTCGGGATCAATCTCCAACGACGTGTGGTGACACACTTGATGCCCCCATTCTCGTGGCGTCAGGTGTGCGACGTTTTGACACAACGAGACGCCCTCGCTGTAGGTGTAGGTGGTCACGTGGGTGATGCGATATTGAAGCACAGGGTTCTCACACCGACCCGGCTAGGTGCCGCGAGGTTTGTAGGTGACTGAGGTATTGTTGCGTGATCGTGTCCGACAGGATCGGCAACGCCGCACCGATGGCTTCGATCAAGTCTTTGAGTGCGGGCCGTTGACCTTTTTCGACTCGCGTGAGTCGTTCGACCTCGGCCAACCTCACATTACTCAGCGCTTGGAGCGTGATCCGTTGCTCCAGCCCGCGTGCGGCCCGGTTGTTGGGTCGTGGGAGTTGATCGACATCTTCGACAAGCGATGCGAGGGAGCACGCTAGGGATCGTGGGTTACTTTCGTCCAGTACCAGTAAATCCAGCACGGCATCCGCACGGAGGCTACCCATGTAGCGGCGGCGGTAGGTCATCGTGCTATCCGCGATTTCCAGAATCGCATCCAGGAGAGGGGCTTCCTGGGCGATGGGGGTTACGAGCGTTCCCTTCAGCAGATTAATCATGTGCAGGGTTCGTTCCAGTTTGCGACCGATGTCCAGGAAGCGCCAACCCTCCGTGCGAGTCATACTTTCCAGTGCCATTCCACCGAACGCAGCGAGACTGATAATCGTTCGGTTCAACAACTCCAACACGTCCGACAGCGTGGGGCCGCCTTCACCGAAATGGGTGCTCGGGTCCGTGGGAAACTTGCTCACATCATGCAAGACTCGCCACATGTCGATGGA
>JANLRE010000572.1:0-2986 GCA_031368205.1 Fimbriiglobus sp.
GCGGAGGCGGTTGCGCACGCGCTGGATCACAAACAGAAGTTGCTGGTTGAAGCAGGAACAGGAGTCGGGAAGAGTTTTGCGTACCTTGTGCCGGCGGTGTTGGCGGTTGCGGCGAAGAAGGAGTATCGGGTCGTCATTTCCACGCACACGATTGGTTTGCAGGAACAACTCCTAACAAAGGACATCCCGTTTTTGCAATCGGTGTTGCCGCACGAGTTCCGTCCGGCGCTGGTGAAGGGGCGTGGGAACTATCTCAGTCTTCGTCGGCTTCGTGTCGCCCAGCAACGGATGAACACGATGTTGACCGATCCGATTGCGATGTCACAACTCGTGCAGGTCGGCAAATGGTCCCGTCAGACGACCGATGGGAGTCGGGCTGATCTGCCGTTTCAGCCGATGCCGTCGGTTTGGGATTTAGCCGAATCCGAGAGCGGGAATTGCTTGGGGCGGGTCTGCCCGAATTATTCGGAGTGCTTCTACTTTAAGGCACGACGGGCGGCTTTCGGGGCAAATTTGTTGATCGTGAATCATGCGCTGTTTTTCAGCGACCTTGCGTTGCGGAAGCAGGGAGCGGGGTTGTTGCCGGATTACAACGCGGTCATTTTTGACGAAGCGCACACGCTGGAGGATGTTGCAGCGGACCATCTCGGGTTGTCGGTCACGCAAGGCAGCGTGGAGTATTTGCTGAACCAGTTGATGGCACCGCGATCGAACAAGGGGGTGTTGGCGGTTCACGGGGATTCCGACAGTTTCAACCAACTCGAAGCGACGCGGCAAGCCGCCGAACGGTTCTTTATCTCGCTGAGTTTTTGGTTGAGTAGTCAATCACGCGGCACGGGTCGGGTGCGGCAACCGAAGTTGGTGCCGGATGTTCTTTCGGAAGAACTCGGCAAGCTGGCAGGGATTCTGAGCAAGATTGCCGCCACTTTGAAGAACGATGAGGAAAAGATTGAACTGACGAGTCGGGCGGAGCGGTTATTGGGCCAAGCGCTCGCGGTGAAACAATGGCTGGCTCAAGAACTCGATGGCCAAGTCTACTGGGTTGAAGTTCGTCCGGGGCGGGTGCCGAAAGTTGCGTTGGCCAGTGCGCCGATCGAAGTTGGACCCGCGCTTCAAGAGCAGCTTTACGACAAGATTCCGTCGGTGATTTTGACGAGTGCGACGCTCAGTGCTGGTGGGGCAAAGGGCTTCAAACACTTTCAGAAACGGCTCGGTCTGGACAAGGCTGAAACGAACCAACTGGGTAGCCCGTTCGATTATCGCAAGCAAGTGGAACTGCATCTCTTCAAAGACATGCCGGACCCATCGCAGAAGTCGGCGGCGTTTGAAGAGGCGGTGTTTGCCAAGTTGCCGGAGTCGATTGCCCGAACCGAGGGCAGGGCGTTCGTCCTGTTTACCAGTTACACGTTCCTTAACAAAGCCGCCGAACGGCTGCGGCCGTGGCTTACGGCGAACGGGTACACACTGTTCGCGCAAGGGGATGGCCAACCGGCCGCGAAGATGCTCACCGCGTTTCGGACCACGTCCAAGGCGGTACTCTTCGGCGTCGATAGTTTCTGGCAAGGCGTCGATGTGCGTGGCGAAGCGCTCAGCAATGTCATCATCACGAAGTTGCCGTTTGCCGTGCCGGATCGCCCGTTAACCGAAGCCCGTCTCGAAGCGATTGAAGCCGCCGGTGGCAATGCGTTTATGGACTACTCGGTCCCGCAAGCCGCGATCAAATTGAAGCAAGGCTTCGGTCGGTTGATTCGCACCGCAACGGATTCCGGCATCGTCGTGTTGTACGACCCGCGCGTGCTGACAAAACCCTACGGCAAAGCCTTTCTCGAAGCGCTGCCCGATTGCAGACGGTTCGTCGATGGTGTTGAAGTGACGGAGCCGATACGGAAGACCAAGAAGGCAGCGGGGTAATCTTTTGAATAATTCATCCGAGCCGCGACCGTTAGGGAGCGGCCCAATCATCCTCGCACGATACGGTATGTTGTCATCGGGGCACCGTAGCGCAGGGGGAAGGTGAGGCCACTCCGTTACCGTCGTGGCTCGGACGATCACACCGTTGGGCTTCGGACACGACCGACGATGAACTTTACCAATAACGGCACCAGAGCGAGCAACAGGAACGCACCCAGGACTTCGGGTGAAAACACATCTTGCCACGATTCGATCTTGGCCAATTCGGTACCAGCATTGGTAACGAGGAACGTCACCGGCAACATGCCGAAGAAACTGACGATTGCATACGTCCGGCTTCGCATATTCGTGATCCCCATGCCGAGATTCAGCAGCCAGAATGGCAAACCGGGGATCAGCCGTAGCGTCAACAAGTAATAGGCACCATCCCGTTCGATGCGGCGATTCAAGCCAACGAGGCGTGGGCCGAACCTTCGTTGCACCCAATCCCGAAATAAATACCGCGACGCCAGCATGGCCAAAGTAGCCCCGATCGTGGCAGCAAGATCGGCTGTCAGAGTGCCGACCCAGCGGCCAAATAAGGCACCGCCGAGCAGCGATAACCAAATCCCCGTTGGCAGTGAAAGACTCGTGGCCACGACGTAAATGACGAAGTAGATAAGCAGTGAATACGGCCAGTGGTCGTTGACAAGCGTTTGCAAATCAGTGAGGTTTTCTTTGAGGCGATGAAAGCTGAGGTGGTCATTCAGCCCGGTCAGGTAAATCCCGGCGAGGACTGCCCCGATTGCAAAAGCCAGCATCAATCGGGGCAACCACCACCTGCGAGAATCACTCATGCCTGGCCCATCACGCCGAGTTGCAGAAGTTCCCCGGTGAAGTTCGGACGCTCCCCGGTCCAACTCCCGACCTTACCACCACCGCCATTGACCCCGTTCGCCAAGCCGCGAGTCAGCACGTACCAACAGAAATAACAGTGGTTGCTAGTTGAACCCGGCAAGGCGTTCGGGTCGCGGGCCAGGATTTCGTTGCGGATGGCGGTTAAGCCTTCGCGGAAGACTTTGCCAACGTAGGGGTG
>JANLRE010000597.1:0-4428 GCA_031368205.1 Fimbriiglobus sp.
CGTTGTGGCACCGCAACAACTCGTGGCCCGCCGTCCCCGAAGCGAATTGGGCCAAGGAACCGGACGTCATTCAACCGACCCTCCGCGATGGTTGGTACCCGCCGATCGTCAAGGAAGATTACGACGCACTCGCCAAAACCGGCGTCGTGGCGAAGTACGGCTACAAGGACATCGGCGAGTTGATCCGCTGGCGGATTTTTGAACGCACCGGCGGCGGGCTGATGGCGGAGTTGGGCAGCCACCAACTCGATGCGTGCAGCATCTTCCTCGGCAAGGTGAAGCCGCTGTCGGTCATGGGGTCCGGCGTGAAGTCGTTCTACGGCCCCGGCAAGAACGAGCGGGACGCGGACGACCACGTCTTCGTCACCTACGAGTTCCCCGGCAAGAACCACCCGATGCACCCGAACCGGGGCACCGACAAGGACGATGTCGTGGTCGTGACGTATTCCTCCATCAACACCAACGGGTTCGAGAAGTACGGCGAGTGCTTAATGGGCAGCCGGGGCACGATGGTCGTGGAAGCGGAACAGGAAGTCTACCTGTACAAGGAAGGCCAACCGGGCGTGAAGGCCGAAGCCGACCCGAAGAAGACCGGCGTGACCGTGACCACTGCACCCGGCGGCAAGCCCGCGATGGAAGCCAGCAGCACGTGGGGCGGCCCCAGCACGTCCGCCGTCAAAGCCGATGGTGCCCCCGGCGCCCCGGTCAGTCGTGGCTACCGCGAGGAGATGGAACACTTCGCCTACTGCATCCGCAAGTGGAAAAAAGAGGTCGGCTACACCGCCAGCAGTGACGGCAAGTACGTCCAAGAACTCCCCCGCTGCCACGGCGAAGTGGCCATGGCCGACGCCATCCTCGCCCTCAGCGCCAACCTCGCCATGAAGCACCGCACCCGCATCGACTTCGACCCGCTGTGGTTCAAGAGCGACTCGTCTGCCGTGCCCGAGAAGCTGTTCGCGGGGAAGACGGCGTAGGTGGCTGAAGGGCAGAGATTTGCATCAATTCGGAACGCTCACCAGTAGTGGGAAGCGGTGTGAGCGTCACATTTGTTGGTGGAATTTTTGGCACAGATCGCTCAGTTTTCAGGCTGAAAGCCTGGGAGAACTTCGCCCAGGGCGAGCCGCTTCGGCGACGCCCTGGGTTGACCGATCCCAATTCAGCAGCCTGAAAGGCTGCGAGCCGAGAGTCGGGAACGATTGCTCTCAGCCGTTCAGGCTGAGTCTGTTTTCTGTAGGTACCCAGGGCGTCGTCGCCGAGCCTCCTTGCCCTGGGCTGTGTGCTGCCAGGCTTTCAGCCTGAATCCACAACGATCGCCAGTGTCGTGAACAAATTTTCCACCAACTTTCGTGACGCCCACCCTGGGATCGGATGTCGGGCCTCGCAAAGCCTCGACCGCGACCTACAAATCTTGCCGAAAAATTGCCAGAGGCCGTTTGAAACGCATCAGCCCGGCACGTGGGTGCCGGGCTGATGCGTTTGTTGCTTCGTTACGTCGAGCGGTTAGCCGACGTAGGACCCGCCGACGTAGTTCGGGTCGAACGCGAAGAACGTGTCGAGGTCTTGGAGCGTTGCGGCGTTGACGACCCGGATGCGGGACGGGGACGCACTCGCTGGGGCGGTGATGATGTCGGCTTTGCCGTCGCCGTTCACGTCTTGGGTCGAGACGCGCACGCCGCCGGTGAAGGTCGGGTCGTAGGCGAAGAAGCTGGCGATGCTCGTCGCGGTCTTGCCGTCGAAGATTTGGACGTGCGGTCCGCCACCCGCTTCGGCACCCGTCACAATGTCCGGGAAGCCGTCGCCGTTGAAATCGCCGACCGCCAGTGACACCCCACCCGTGAAGCTGGAGTTGTACGGGGCGAACTCTCGAATCAGGCCACCCGTTGACGAGTAGACCCGAACCAAGGTTGCGACCCCGACGCCCGTCGTGGTGACGATGTCCGCCCGGCCGTCGCCGTCGAAGTCACCCGAAGCCACTCGCACCCCGCCGCGTTGACCGGAATCGAACGCGAAGAAGTTCAGGATCGGTTGCAGCGTGACCCCGTCGAAGACTTGGACGCGAGGCCCGCCGCCGACTTCCACGCCGGTGATGATGTCCGCCTTGCCGTCGCCGTTCACGTCGCCGGACGCTACGAACAGGCCCCCGGTGAAGGTGGGTTCGTAAGCGAAGAAGTCCTTCAGGACGCTGCCGTCCTTGCCACTGAAGACCCGCACCCGTGGGCCGCCACCGACGCCGATGCCGGTGATGATGTCCGGGGTGCCGTCGCCGTTCACGTCGCCGGTCGCGGCTCGAACGCCGCCGGTGAAGGCGTTTTCGTAAGCCAGGAACCGGAGCACTTCGCCGCCGGTGGCGTAGTCGAAGACTCGCACCAGTGGGCTGGTCCCCGCGCCCGCTGCCGTCACCACGAAGGCCGGCTTGTTCGGCGTGCCAGTCGTCGTCGTGAAGCTCGGGTTAAGCTGAACGTCCGCACGCGGGGCGTTCGTCGAGACCGGCAAGCCAGACCCGCCCGGCGTACTGCTGAGGAACTGCCGCTTGGTTGGATCGAGGACGATTTCACCGAAGTTCAGCGGCCCGCGTGTCTGGGCTGGGTTCAGCGACACGCCCGAGAAGTTGTCGTTGGTGACCGTCGGGGCCGGGGCGGACGGGTCGCCGTTTTGCTCACACCCGTCGGCGTAGGCGGCGGGTTGAGTTTGTTCCACGACCGAGTAGTTACCCGGTGGCAGAACCGGGAATTCGTACCGCCCTTCACCGTTGGTGAAGACTGTCAAGCCACCCGGCACGTCGGCGGCGGTCAACGGGCGAGCCGTCGTCAGCCCGGCGAAGGCGGTTCCGCTGATGACCACGGGCACCCCGGCGATGCCTTGCTCGCCGGCGTCGTGGATGCAGTTGCCGTTGGCATCGACGTACACGTACCCGAACAGTGCCGACGGCGTGTAGTGGCCGAAGTTGTACAGCAACCCGTTGTCATTGGCGTTCAACGTCACCGTCAGGTTCGCCACGGCTGGGTTGGTCCCGCCCAGGCTCCCGACGTTGTCCGCGCCCTTAATCAAGAACCCGTTCGGTGGCAATTCGCGGATGTTGTACGTGCCCGGTGGCAGGTCGGTGAACTTGTAGAAGCCCTTGCTGTCCGTGGTCATCGTTCGCGGTGGAACAGGTTGACCAGCGGTGTTCGTCCCGGTCAGGACGATCGTGACCCCGCCGATTGGCGTGTCGTTGACGCCCGGCGTGTAAGTACCGTTCAGGTCCGGGTCGCGGTAGACGTACCCGGAAACCATCGCCAGCGCCAGCAACCCGAAGTCACCCGTCACGTAGTTATTGGTGTTCGTGTTGCCACCAACAAGTGGCGCCTTGCCAACAGCCAGTGTGATCGGCTGGGAGCGAATCACGGTGCCCACGAGTTTGCCGATGTTCAGGTTGTCGCCGCCACTGGTCAGCGGGTCGAAGACTGGCGTACTTGGCAACACCCCGGCAGGCGGCGTGATCTCCACGGTGTAAGTACCGGGGTTCAACAAGTCGAACTTGTAAGTCCCGTCCGCACCCGTCGTGGTGGACGCCACGAGTGCCCCGGTCGAATCGAAGATCCGCACCGGGATGTTCGGGTACACCACTTCGCCCGGATCGAGCTTGCCGTTGTTGTTGTCGTCCCGCCAAATCGTGTTCCCGAACGACAGTGGTTGGTAGAAGCCGAAGTCCACCGTCGCGTTCGAGTTGTTGTCCGGCGTGCCGTCCGTGATGCCCGGCGTCGCCGGTTCGCCCGTCGGGTTGGTGCCCAGCATGAGCATGACCGGACCGGACCGGAAGTTCGTGCCGGACTTCGTGCCGTTGTCGTCGCCATCGACGTTGTTACCCGGAGACGGTGCGGGTTCAAAGGCCCCCGTCGCGGACCCGTTCTTGCCGCTACTGGTCACCAACCCCGCTGGCACAGTTGTGCCGTCCACTTCGATGATGTAGCCACCCTGGCCGAGACCCGTGAACAGGTAACTGCCGTTGGCGTTCGTGGTGACCGTGCCCAAGGCGGCGCCGTCCGGGATGCCGTCCTTGTTGTCGTCGCGGTAGATGCGAACCCGGACGCCGGCGATGCCGACTTCGCCGGCGTCTTGCTTGCCGTTGTTGTTGGCGTCGTTGAACACCAAGTTGCCGATCGTCATCGGTCGCAGGATGCCGAAGTCCACAGTCGGGTTGGTGTCGCCGCCGTTGGCGGGTTCGCCGCCGACCGTCAGCGTGACCGGCGACGTGACAATCACCGTCCCGTTCAGGGTGCCGTTGTCGTCGTTGTCCACGTCGTTGTTCGGCCCCGGAGCGACTTCGTATGGCCCGCTGCCGTTCGTGCCGCCCGTGCTGCTGATGAACCCCGCCGGTGGCGTGATTTGAACGACGTAATCACCCGGTGTCAGGTTCGAGAAGTTGTAGCTCCCGTCCGCACCCGTTGT
>JANLRE010000755.1:0-2698 GCA_031368205.1 Fimbriiglobus sp.
TTTTTTTGACTACCTAAACTTAGCTTTGCACGCTGGGTGCCAGCGATGGCGCTGGGGCGGTGGCGCGCTTCGAGGGGGCTTGGACCTTGGCTTCGCCTTCCTTGAGGAACTCGATGATGGCGGTTTCGCCGCCGTCGCCGAGGCGCCGCTTGTTCAGCTTCAGGATGCGGGTGTAACCGCCGGGACGCAACTTGAAGCGTGGCCCCAGTTCGTTGAAGAGCTTCTTCAACACGGTTTCGTTGACCGCAACTTGTTCGTTTTCCTTGTCGTACACCCCGGTGCCGTGGGTCGGCCCGAGCCACATGATCGCCTGACGGCGGTAGTGCAGCGACTGGGTTTTGCCCGCAACCGTACCGTCATCGACGACGGCGGCTTTCTTGGCGAGCGTGATAATCTTTTCAATGAACCGCCGCAGTTCTTTCGCTTTCGGAACTGTGGTGGTGATACTTTCGTGGGTAATGAGCGATCGGCTCAAGTTCCGGAAGAGGGCGAGGCGATGGCTCGCGTTCCGACTGAGTTTCCGACCGACGCAACGATGGCGCATGACAAACCTCAAAGTTGGCGAAGAATCCTCGCTCCCCCGTGCCAAGGAAGGAAGCGTTTCCCGCACGAGGCGGAAAGTACAGTAGTGGATAGTGGTCAGTGGAAAGTGGTTAGAAAGAAAATCGGTCTTCGGTTTTACTAACCACTATCCACTGACCACTACCCACTTTTAAAACTTACCGTGGATAGCAGGAGAATCTGTCTTCGGTTTTACTATCCACTATCCACTACTCACTATCCACTACTCACTTATCGTCGCGGCATTTTCATGCCGAGGTGTAGGCCACGTTCTTGCAGTTTGCCTTTGACTTCCTTCAGCGTGGTTTCGCCGAAGTTGCGAACTTCGAGCAGTTCGTCGTCGGAGCGGATCACGAGGTCACGCACCGTGGTGATGCCTTCGGATTCCAGGCAGTTCGTCGCCCGCACCGACAGTTCTAACTCGGCGAGGCTCATGTTGAGCTTGCGTTCGAGTTCGGTATCGACGGTCACATTGACTGTGGTGCCGATCTCAATCGCACCGTCATCCAGCGAAACTTCAGGGCCGGGTTCGCTGTACTGAATAAACGGGTTGAGGTGCTTCCGCAAAATCTTGGCGGCTTCGACGAGCGCCATTTGCGGAGAGACCGTGCCGTTGGTCCAGATTTCCATGACGAGCTTGTCGTAGTTCGTCTTCTGACCGACCCGCGTTTCTTCGATGTCGTACTTCACGCGGACGACAGGCGAAAAGCTCGAATCGACGGGGATCGTGCCGATTTCGCGTTCTTTTAAGTTCTCGTCGGCGGTCCGATAACCGCGACCGTTTTCGACGGTCATTTCCATCACGAACGGCACGTCGGCGGTCATCGTGCAGATGTGGTGATCCGGGTCCACGATTTGGACGGATTCGTCGTGCTGAATGTCCGCCGCCCGCACTTCGCCCGCGCCATGCTTGTCGATGCGGATGGTCTTCGGCTGGTCCGACATGTTCTTGACGACGAGGCTCTTGATGTTCAGCACGATGTCCGTCACGTCTTCGACGACGCCGGGGATGGTGCTAATTTCGTGCTGCACGCCTTGAATCGTGATGCGGGTGACCGCACTACCTTCGAGGCTGGACAGCAGAATTCGGCGGATACTGTTGCCGACCGTCATCCCGAAACCGCGTTCAAACGGTTCGGCGGTGAACTTGCCGTAAACGTCCGTCAATGAGGGGCGTTCCGAGGTAACTCGGTTGGGCAGTTCCAGCCCGCGCCAGCGAATACGCATGATCGACTCCGAAAAAAGGGCGTCGCCGTCAGCTTTCCGCAACCAGTCCGTTACCGCGATTGCAACGGGAACTTGGTCGCACAGCAAGACAGCCAGAGGCCAGCTTCAAAAACAAAAAATTCGGAGGAACGAGATCAAGAGATCTCACGCAGAGTCGCAGAGTCGCAGAGAAATCCAAAACATAACTCTTAATGGTTTTCTCTGCGGCACCGCGTCTCTGCGTGAGATCTCTTGGTCCCTTCCTCACTGCGTTATCGCGTCGCAATTTCGATGATGAGTTGCTCGCGGATTTCCGCGATGCGGGGATCGACATCTTGGCGGGTCGGCATCCGGGTCATCTGGCCTTCCGGCTCCTCGTTGTTCGTAATCGAGAGGAAGTCCGGCACTTGGGGTGGCGTTTGTTGCAGGCTCGTCTTGGCAAGCGTTTGGCTGCGGGTGCGGGTCTTGACTTTGACCTTATCGCCGGGCTTCAGCAACATACTCGGGATGTCGCACTTGCGGCCGTTCACTTCGATGTGGCCGTGAACGACGAGTTGGCGGGCGCCGTTACGGGACGGTGCAAAGCCGAGGCGGTGAATCACATTATCAAGGCGGCGTTCGAGAATGGCCAGCAGCGTTTCGCCGGTGTTGGACGGCGACCGCGTGGCGAGTTCAAAGTAACGACGGAACTGGGCTTCCATCACGCCGTAAAACCATTTGAGGCGTTGCTTTTCGCGCAACCGCAGGCCGTACTCGGACTGCTTGCTTCGGCGGGTGCCGTGCATACCGGGCGGCGGGGCTTCGCGGTCGATCGGACACTTCGGGCTGAAGCACCGGGAACCTTTGAGGAACAATTTCATCTGCTCGCGGCGGCACCGCTTGCAAACCGAGTCGAGAAAACGTGCCATGTTGTGGTGTTTTGGCCAGCGGC